>JAJPKG010000138.1 GCA_021323815.1 Pseudomonadota bacterium | reverse complement strand
TGGCCCACCACGCCGGCTTTCACCGGTGAAAAGCTGCCGCTCGGCTACCTCAGCGACCAGCGCGAGGTTGATCCCGCTCTGCGCCAGGCCATTCAAGCGACGATGTGGGAGCGCGTGGGGTTGTATCGCGACGCGCAAGGGTTGGCGCGTGGCGCAGCGGCGCTGCGCGATCTGGTGACGCAGCCGGCGAACCCATCCTCACTCGCTGATCGGCGCGCGGCCATCGAGACGGGCAATATGCTGCTGGTGGCGCAGTTGATCACTGCGGCGGCGATGGCGCGGCACGAGAGCCGGGGAGCGCACGCCCGGCGCGACTTCCCAGAGGCCGATCCCGCTCTGGCACAGCATCACTACTTTGCCCAGCGCGGGCCGGCCATGTCAACGGCAACTGCGCCGGTGGCGTTCATCCAGCGGGAGCATCAGCCATGAGCGAACAGATTGTTGATCGTGAGCAGATTGCACGAGCATTGGCCGAAGACATCGGGCGCGGTGACGCCACGACGCTGGCCTGTGTGGCGGAATCCGCCCAGGCGCAGGGACGCATCTTCACGCGCCGGGCGGGCGTCATTGCCGGGCTGCCTATCGTTACCGAAGTCTTTCGCCAGGTGGATCCACGCATTCAGGTTGAGTTGGCCGTTGATGATGGCACACACGTCGCACCCGAAACCACCCTGGTGACGCTCAGCGGCCCGGCGCGGGGCATCCTCACCGGCGAGCGCGTGGCGCTGAATTTCCTGGGGCGCTTGTCGGGCATCGCCACGTTGGCGGCGCAATGCGTGACGGCCACCGAGGGGACGCGCGCGCAGATCGTGGACACGCGCAAGACCACGCCGGGGCTGCGGGCGCTGGAAAAATACGCCGTGCGCATGGGGGGCGGCAAGAATCATCGCTTCGGGCTGGATGACGGCATCTTGATCAAGGATAACCACATCGTCGCCAGCGGCGGCGTGGCACAGGCCGTTGCCAATGCTCGCGTCCACGCGCATCACCTGCTGCGCATCGAGGTCGAATGCGACACGCTGGCGCAAGTCCGCCAGGCGCTCGACGCCGGAGCCGAGGCGATCTTGCTGGATAACATGCCGCCGGCCCAAATGCGCGAGGCGGTGGCGCTCATCCGCGCACAACGGCCCACAACGGTCATCGAGGCATCCGGCGGCATCGGCACCGATCCGGCAAAGATTCGCGCCGTTGCCGAAACGGGAGTCGATCTCATCTCCATCGGCGCGCTGACGCATTCCGTCGCCAACCTCGACCTTTCACTTGAATTCATCGCAGCAGGATAGATATGGGAGACGAGGCGCGAAGGTCACGAAGCGAGCGAAGAGACACGAAGGCTTTTGAAGATATATCCAGCACTTAGGGATATATCCCCTTTGATAGAAGCCCTTGTACTCCTTCATCACCTTCGTATCCCTTACTGGACCTTCGTGGTCTTCGCGTCTCGCCCTTCCTGCAAAGGAGCTAACCATCATGCCTATAGAGACACAATGCGCTGAGAGCCAGGAAAAGGTCATTTTGCCGGTGCTGGCAGAATGGCGCAAGGCACAGCAACAGGCCATTGCCGAAGGTGTTGCCCACGCGCCACGTCATCAGGGCGCGCACCGGGCGGATGATATTCCCCGCGAATATGCCACCATGCCGGCTGAGGAGTTGCAGCAACGCATCGCGGCGGCGAAAGCGGCGCTGGGTGAGAAGCTGGTCATCCTCGGCCACCATTACCAACGCGATGAGATCATTCAATGGGCCGATGCGCGGGGCGATTCGTTCAAATTGGCGCAGTTCGCCGCCAGTAAGCCTGAAGCGGATTACATCGTCTTCTGTGGCGTGCATTTCATGGCGGAAAGCGCCGACATCCTCAGCGCTCCGCACCAGAAAGTGATCTTGCCGAACCCCGCTGCCGGATGTTCGATGGCGGATATGGCGAACATCGCCGAGGTGGAAGAATGCTGGGCGGGACTGGAAGCCGCCGGCGTGCTGGCTGAAGTGCCAAATCCTGACGATCCGGCGCACCCGCTGGCGGGCGTCATTCCGGTGACGTATATGAACTCAGCGGCGAACCTGAAGGCATTTTGCGGGCGCAACGGCGGCATCGTCTGCACGTCGTCAAATGCTGAAAAGGTGCTGCGCTGGGCCTTTGCACGCGGCCAGCGCGTGTTGTTTTTCCCCGACGAACACCTGGGCCGCAACACCGCCCTGAAGATGGGCATTGCCCCTGAGCAGATTGTGGTATGGAATCCTCATAAAGAGATGGGCGGTTTGGGGGATGATGCACCCCTGATCGATAGCCGTGTGATACTCTGGAAGGGGTTCTGTTCCACCCATCAACGCTTCTCGCCAGAGCAGATTCGCCAGGCGCGGGCGGACTATCCGGGCGTGCAGATCCTGGTACATCCCGAATGCCGGCATGAAGTGGTGGAACTGGCCGATCGCGTCGGCTCAACGGAATACATCGTCGCGCAGGTTGAGGCGGCACCGGCGGGCACCATCTGGGCCATCGGCACCGAGATCAATCTGGTGAAGCGGCTGGCGGCTGAGCATCCCGAACAGACGATCTTCTGCCTGGACCCGGTGGTCTGCCCCTGTTCAACGATGTATCGCATCCATCCCGCGTATCTCTGCTGGGTGCTGGAAGCGCTCGTGCGCGGCGAGGTCATCAATCAGGTGACGGTGGATGCCGAGACAGCCCAGTGGGCGCGCGTAGCGCTGGATCGCATGCTCGCCAACAAAGCCTGATGTCAGCAAGAAGGCGGCATCAGGGATATCTCTCATGGTCAAATACAGAGACGGGAGCACGGAGGACACGAAAAGCACATGAAGAGCACGGAAATGCATTTTTCGTGTCCTCCGTACCAGGCTTCCGTGGCCTCTGTGATTCAGTCCTCATCCAATGTGAAGGATGCCGCTTTCAATGGCTAAAGCAGATCTGCTGGCGCGGTTGCGCGCGGCGGGCGATGCGCTCACCGCCACGTTTCGCCGCGTGCCGGATGATGCCTGGGCGCAACCGATCCGCGCCAACGGCTATACGCCCCACGATTATCTCAATTACGCCATGAGCCTGCTGGAACTCTCAGGAAATTCTTACCTGCAAAGCCTGCGCGAAAACGATCCTATCATGCTGGAAGCCGAGGTCGATGCCGAGGCGCGGCGCAACGTGGAACGCCGCAAGCTGCGCGCCGTCGCCACGGATTTCGATGATTTCCAGGCCTCGCTGCGCAGTCTGATCATCCTCATTGACATGGCCAGTGACGCCCAGATCGCCGAACCGGTGCAGGGCAGGCCGCGTGAAGTGTGGTTCGCTGTGCTGATCAGCACGCTGGAACGGGTGAATGGGATTTTACAGCAATGGCTGGCGGGGCGAGCGCCATAATGGCGAGCGGACAGCACCATAGAGCGATCCGGCAGTTGAAACCGCGCCTAAGCGCCTTGCGGCGATGAAGTCCGGCTTGGCCGGACTGGAACTTACCAAACGAATCTGCAAGGTGCTCTAAATTATCGATCAGGCGTGGGATGCAGTTCCCATTAAGACATTGACGATGACCCATCTTCCATTCCATTTGGCGAGATGCATGCAGCGGTTTCCCTAGGCTTGAAGTGTATCCATAACCAACCATTCATCAGTTAGCTCCGGGAAGTAGGCCTCTCTTTGCTGATCCCTCTTGACAGGCTTACCATCTCTCTGCTACACTATGTACCATCTGGTCCATGATGCAGTACGTGGTGCCAGTGTACAATGTCAGTACAGTCATTAGCAGGGGTGCAACATGCCGTTTGCCCGGTTCGCAAAGATGCCACAGGAGAAACGCGAGCGGTTGTTGCTGATCGCCGCGCAGGAGTTCGCCGCGCATGGCTACGAGGGTGCTTCGCTGAATCGCATCCTCGAAGAGGCGCAGCTTGGCAAAAGCTCGGCCTATTACTATTTCGAGGATAAAGCCGATCTCTTTTGCACCGTCGTGGACTATTCTGTGCGCATGCTCCATCTGCAACCGGATAAAGACAACACGATGTCGCTCACTGCTGAGACGTTCTGGCCGGCATTCGCCGCCGCACACGATCAACCATTGCAGCACGTGAAAGAGCATCCCGCCCTCTTTGGTGCGGCACGGGCGGTGGATCGCTTAACGGCGGAGTCCCGGCGCCATGAATCGCTGGCGAATCTCTCGCATTACACGCAGGAAGGAATGGGAACCATGATTACGCGCGGACAAGAACTGGGACTTATCCGCACTGATCTACCGCAAAGTCTGCTTCTTTCCTGGTTTCGGGCGATTGATGGAGCAGCCGATGACTGGTTGCTGGCACATCTGGACGAACTGGATCAAGCAGCTATTTCCCGGATCTCACATGCAACCAGCGCCACCATTGCAACGGCCCTGGCACCACCAGCAAATGGTGAGGATGCTCGCTAAACGCGATTTCCTCATATTGGTTCCATATCCATAATGGAACACTACAACAACAGAAGGAGGGGGCGATTACTTCCGCTCTTGATGGGCGGTATCTGGTCGCAGAGAGCAGCAATGAATGCGGTTATCGACGTTGAGGGACTGCGCAAAGTCTACGGGTCCACGCTAGCAGTGGATGATGTGTCCTTTCAGGTGGCCCCCGGTGAGATCTTCGGCCTGCTCGGCCCCAATGGTGCCGGCAAGACCACGACTGTCGAATGCCTGCAAGGGCTGCGCCATCCTGATGGAGGGCATGTGCGCGTCTTAGGTCTGGACCCCTGGGCGCAGCGGTCCGCCTTGCGACGGCGGATTGGCAGCCAATTGCAGGAATCAGCGCTGCCTGATCGCCTGAAAGTATGGGAAGCCCTTGATTTATTTGCGACAACGACACTTAGCCCTTCCAACCGCGAACAATTGCTGGAACAGTGGGGCTTGGCCGACAAACGCAACGCCAGTTTTGCCAACCTCTCCGGCGGCCAACGCCAGCGGTTGTTCGTGGCACTGGCATTAGTCAATCAACCGGAGATCGTGTTTCTTGATGAAATGACGACCGGTCTGGACCCGGCGGCGCGCCGCATCACCTGGGATCTGATTGAGGCCATCGGCAAGCGCGGAACAACAGTGGTGCTCGTCAGCCATTTCATGGATGAGGTGCAGCGGCTCTGCCAGCGCGTGGCGATTGTGAATCATGGCCACGTTGTCGCTGTGGATACGCCGGAGAAGTTGATAGCGCGAGGGGCCAGGCAGCTTCGGGTATTGTTCACATGGGAGGGCGAACCTCTTGCCTGGCTGGAGTCCGTGCCGCATGTGCATCATGTCAGCCAGCAGGAAAATCAGATTGAGATTGAGGGTGACGGCCCAGTGTTCCAGCATGTGGCCGCTGCGCTGCTGCAACATAGCATTGAACCCACCGATCTGCGTGTGGAGCGCCCCAACCTGGAAGACGTCTTCTTGCAGATTATCGGCAAAGCAGAAGAAGGGTAGGAGTCATGCGTGCTTTGACGAAAACAACCTGGGTTGAACTCAAGCTCTTCACCCGCGAACCCCTGACGGTATTATTCACCTTTGCCATTCCGTTCGTTGTGCTGTTCGTCCTGGGCAGCGTGTTTGGCAACGCTCCGCCAAATCCCCATGTCTATCGCGGCGTTGGGACACTGAATTACTACGTGCCAGCCTATGTCGCGCTCGTGGTCGCCGCCATCGGCCTCATCGCGTTGCCGGTGCATCTCGCCGCATACCAGGAACGCGGTGTGCTGCGGCGCTTTCGCGCTTCGACGATCCCAGTCTGGAGCGTTTTCGGGGCGCAGATCGCGGCAACATTCGTCATCGAGGTGCTGGCGAGCGCGATCCTGGTGATCGTCGCGCTGGCCGTCTATCATACCAGAAGTCCCCAGTCGCTCGGCGAGGTGATTGGAGCGTTTTTCCTTGGCGCGCTTACATTCGGCATGATCGGTCTTTTCCTGGGTCTGGCGCTGCCTGCACGTGCAGCCCAGGGAGCAGGTGTGCTGCTGTGGTTCGTGATGATGCAGATCAGCGGTCCCGGCGCGCCACCTGAAGTGTTGCCCACTGCCATATTGCGCGTGGCGGATGCCACACCGCTGCAACATCTGGTCGTGCTCATGCAAGACGCCTGGTTTGGATTCGGCTGGAACAACGGGGAGATGCTGAGCTTGCTAGGTTTCCTTGCCGGTGCCACCGCGCTCACGATTGTCTTCGCTCGCCGAAGCTAAAGCTGGCCAGTTGGCAAATCATAAGACACTCTCATACGCCAGCGGGCTATCAACGCAATGTCACCCGCTGGCTCAGCACCAGCATCGCTTCTTCCAGCGTCACGTCATATTGCCGCAGAATGTCCGCGCCGATGAAACCGTCTATTCCAAATCGTGGTGGAATAGCGACAACAAAGGCGGTTGTGACGATTTCTAGGCCACCCTTTCCGCCTAATTGCAAAGGCACTCGCGCACGGGGACTGCTGGTATGTGTTCCCGCAGGGTCAGACCATTGCATTGCTTGCAATAAAGGGAGATGATGGTGTTCGGCGAGACGGCGATCAATGATGGAATGCCCTGCACCAGAATCGACGACAAATAAGTACGAATCGCCGAAAAGCATGACTGGAATGATGAGCAAGCCGTCTCGTTGACGAGTAGCCCGCAGATGCCAAACTGTTCGTGTCCAGACGGTTGTCCGTGGCATAAAGTCCCGCTCCTCCAATGAGTACGATTCCATCATCTGGTCGCTCTGTGGCAAAGAAAAATGTTTCGATACCTGGATGCTCTGCTGTGTATTCGCGATACACATCCCAAACAACATCTTTGTTAGGGTCCATGGCAATGAGGACACCTCGTGTCCTCATAATGTCCCAACTCTCCTCAGGAGTGAGTTCTTTAGGAAAAACAAGCAATACCCAATTGTCAGGGTAGGCATCGAACAAATCTTCAAAGCTATACCACTCGCCAAGTTGCGGTGCGGATGCGGTGGCGGCGTGCATGGGGAACCTCCAGCAAAGCGATTATGCATAAGTATAACATAAACACTCATTGCCTGATCAGCGGTTTTTCCAGGCAATCACATTCCCCTCGCAGTGCACTGCCAGGTCGCGCAGCAAGGGCAGGTGCGCGAAGGCCGGGCGATGGCCCAGGATGATGAGTTTGTGCCGTGCGCGGGTCAGCGCCACGTTCAGCCGGCGCGCATCGCCCAGGAAGCCGGCCAGGGGATCGTCCGGCGCGATGGGCTGCGTGGCGACCAGCGAGAGAATGATGGCGGCACGCTCGCCCCCCTGGAAGCGATCCACCGTGTCGATGGTCGCGCCGCGCTCAATGAGATTGCCCACCAGTTGCCGGATGCGCGCCACCTGTGCGCGAAAGGGCGCGATGACGCCGATCTCATGTGGGTCCAGGCCACTTTCCGCCAGCGCCAATGCCAGGTCCGCCGCCATCTGCGCTTCGGTCTCGTTCACCTTCGCGGACGGGGAGACGGCGAGATGCGGCCTTACCCCCGCCCCCTCCCCAGCAGAGATGGCGAGGGCAGATCGCGGGTGAGAGGGAGCGCGTAGATCGACGAGATCGCCTGGCATGGTTGTCTGCCCCTCTCCACCCGACAAGATGGGGATAGGGCTGGGGGGTGGGGCCTCCACCCACACCACTGGGCGCGTGGGATCGAGGATGGCGGCGTGGCGCGTGGGAATGATCTCCAGCGTGGCGCGGGCAATGGCAGTGTCGGCCACCAGTTTGCCGCCGTAAAACTGCGCGCTGGGGAAGGCGCAGATGGCGTCGTGCATGCGATATTGACGGCGCAACATCACCCGCGCCTGGGCGGGGGCAAGCGCCAGCAGCGCCTCGAAAAGTGATTCCCCCAGGCCGTTGACACGGGCAGCCTCGCTCTGCACCAGAGGC
>JAJPKG010000386.1 GCA_021323815.1 Pseudomonadota bacterium | reverse complement strand
TGGGAACATACCATGTCACCGTCACGTTCGGCACCGTCCACGACACCGGCTGCGTCTGCGCGTTGCCCTGCAAGATATAAAACGCGCCCAGCATGCCGCGCCCTGGGAAATCACTCGTCGTCGAGTCGATGCCGCCGAACTGCCAGCCGCTGGCCGACACCACGCGCGGGTTCAGTCCCGTGTAGATGCGCACATATTGGCGATAGAAGAGGCCGTAATTCGCATCCGATTCAGCGTCATAGAGCACGCTATAGACCTCTTGAGCGTTGGTGCCGTCCTGAATGGCCGGGGGCACCCACTGATAGTTGATCGTCAGCGTGTGCGTCGCGCCACCATATTGGTCAAGCTGCACCTGATCGGTGATCTGCTCTTGCAAGAACTGGCTGCCCTTGTTGCCACTGATGTTGGTATCCGTCACCAGCAGCCCGTCTGCGCTGCCATGATAGATCTCATCAGAGATCTGGTAATAGCGCAGGAAATTTTCCGCCCTGGGATCAGTGAAGGCGATCTGAATGTCTTTGTTGTGCAGATCGCGCAACAACGTCCCCAAATAGGTGAATAGCTTATCTCTGGACATCTGGCGCAGCCGTTGCAGCAGCGCTTTGCCCAGCAGGGCGGTGAAGCGTTTGTTGGCCGACGAGACCTTATCGTCGCCGGCAGCCTCTTTGCCCCTGTTGCGCCCATCGGTGGTCAACTGGTAATAATGGATTTTGTCTTGCAGGTTATCAGCCGTCACCACGTCGTTATAGGGCGCGCCGATGGTGACCGGGCCAGTCAGTTGCAGCAGTTGCGAGATGATGGCCGGCTCGATGGCGATGACGCCCGTCACCGTCACATGATCGGCGTGCTGATATTTGCCGTTGGCATCGGTGATGAGAACGACATTCCCCTTTTCCGCCGTCAGTTGTTGAATGTCATAGCCCGCTGACGTCGGAAAATCGGGCGACAGGTTGGCGTCGCGCAGGCCCCAGGGCAGATAGTTGTGAGGCCACCATGACAGATATTGCTGCGGCGGCATGTTGTTCATGCCGGCGGGCGAGTTTTGATAGGGTCTGTCGAGCAGATAGACATCTTGCAGGCTGAGGCTGGTCGCGCGCCCACCCCGCATCTCCATGACGGCATAGTTGCCCTGAAAACCGCCGGTGCCGCGAATCTCCGCCGGGTCCATCGTCACAATGAGATATGCCGCCGGCTGGCCGATGCCCAGGATGGCCGGCGCTGCCGTGATGAATTGTTCGATCACCGGCAAAACGGCTGGAATCTGCGGGAGCAACTTCAGGAATGGCTCGATCTTCGCGCGCTGGCTGGCTGAGAGCGCGGCAAAGAGATCGTCCGCCGGCACGTTTTGCAGGCGCAGGGTGAGATCTTGCACAAAGGGCATGGCGCTTTCGAGGTTCGCCTGCAAATTCGTCATGTCTTGCATCGTCAGCCCGCCCGGCTTGACATCGCCGCGCACGTGGCTGAACAACTGCGATGTGTTATAGACGTTGGCGAAGGCCACCAGCGATGGAAAAAGCTGCTGCACCACCTGCATGGCGTCGATGGCAACGCCGCTGAGCAGATAGGCGCTGCGCAACAGCGGCGCGGTCTTGGGCAGATGCATCGCCGCCGCCAGGACGGGATCGGGATGCCCAAGCCGGCTGTTCAACTCTTGAAAATCGCGCAAGGCTATTGTAACGTCATTTTGCGCCTGGGCGCGCTGCCCGGCTGAAAGCACCCGCCCGGCAAAGCGAGGATTGTCGATGCCCAGGTCTTTCGGCAGGCGATCCAGGGCAGCGACCGCGTTGCCGGCCAGCCCTTTCAGGGAAAAATAATCGGCTGCCGCCCCCACGCCGGTGCCGACGCAACTGATGGCCAGGGCAATCAGCAACATGAACGAGAGCAAGATGTTGAACGCGCGCCGCGTGGGCCGTTGCGTGTGCGGCATGCCGGCGCGGATCCACGGAACCACCTCGTTCAACGATCCCTGCACCAGCGTGCGATAAGCTTTTGCCTGCTCGCTGAGCCGCTGCATGACCGGGGCTTTGCCGTGTTGCACAAACGAGGTGAACACCTGATTCTCAGGCCGGCTACCCCACCTGGTGCGCTGCGCGTCTTCCCTGACCTCAGTGGCGCCGGCGGCAACATCCTCTTGAGGTGGTAACAACGGTGATTCGCTCAGCACAGCGTGTTCATCCCTTCGAGCCAGAAAACGGCTGGCACCGGATAATGCCTGTAAAGGCGCATGCGCGCCCATGATGAACACGGCGCAAGCCTGAAAATGGTGTCGTTCTTATGTTCAGCATACGCCGCGCAGATGAAAACTCGATGAGAAAAACAGCAGCATGTTGGGCACGCAAAGTTTCGCGCTCGCTGATAAGACGATCTGCCACCGCTTCTCGCCACAGCACAGATTTCATTCCAAAACGCGCAGGCGAACGGCAAGCACACGAGCGAACTCTTCTATTATCGCTTGCCGCTCTTCATCCAGGGGAGATCATAGGACTTTTTTGCAAGGGGCTGCAATGAGGCATTTCACAGCACGCCATCTATAGGATATCTTGGCTTATGGCACTTGATCGCCCGGCGGAGCTATGTTATCCTCAGGGTAATCTTTTCTGAAACGCACCGGCGCGATGCAGCGCAGCTCATCCGTCGTGCGTCGCGCGACATCTCTCGCACTCTGATCTCTGGTAGGAAAGTCAGGAACCCCTCCCATGCCATCAGCAGACGCCAACGCTGCCACCCGCGCTGAGGTTGACGCGCAGATTGAGCAACTGAATGAAGCGGCGCGGTGGTTAGAAGAACACGCCGACGACACCAAAAAGCGCAGCGGCGTGTTCATGTTGCCGCCAACCGTTGTTCCCCGCTCGCGGCGCAATTATGCCCTCAAGCGCGTCTTCGATTTCTTTGTCGCCCTCATTGCCATCATCCTGCTTTCGCCCATCATGGCGCTGGTGGCCCTAGCCGTGAAACTTGACTCAAAAGGTCCGGCGTTATTTCATCAGGAACGCATCGGCCTGGGCGGCAAGCCGTTTCAGGTCTATAAGTTTCGCAGCATGCGCATTGATTCGGATGACGCCGTGCACCGCGAGGCGGTGAAGAAATTTATGCAGGGCCAGCAGATCGGCGAGGAGGGTGGCAATAAATATAAGTTGGCCAGAGATCCGCGCATCACGCGCGTCGGCGCGTTCATCCGCGCCACCAGCCTGGATGAATTGCCGCAGTTGTTCAACGTGCTGCGCGGCGAGATGAGCATCGTCGGCCCGCGCCCGGCGCTGCGTTATGAGGTGGAACAATATCGTTACCGCCATCGCTATCGCCTGCTGGTGACCCCCGGCATCACCGGCATCTGGCAGGTGTATGGCCGCAGCAAGGTCGATTTCGAGACGCTGGTGTCGATGGATCTGCACTACGTCACCGACGGGACTTTCTGGCTAGATCTCAAGCTCATCTTTTTGACGATCGGCGTGGTTTTCAAGCGTAGTGGAGGGAAATAGCCGGGCGAAAAGCCGGTGTTACCGGCCTTGATGTACGTCGTCACTACACACGTGAGCCATGTTTCACACGCATCACACACACCCTGATCGCCGCGTTCTCGCTTCGGAAGCGAGGCGCGCATCAGATATCCACGCACGGAATGCTCGGATAGCTTCACAACCGACATGAGCTATCTGAAGGGGAGGTCTTCGATGTCTTTGCCGCTGGAAAAAGCGGATAGTGCCACGACCGCTGCGGCGCGCAAAACGCTGCGCTTCGGGCAAATCGGTTACGGCTATTGGGGGCCGTTGATGCTGCGCAATCTGGCACGCCAGGAAAATGCGGAAGTTGCGCTGCTGGCTGACCTTTCGGACAAGCGTCTGGCCGACGCGCAACGCACCTATCCAGGGCTGAAGGTGTCGAACGATCCCGCTGATGTGTTGAACGCGCCGGACATCGACGCCGTCTATATCGCCACGCCGCTGGGCACGCATTACGATCTGGCGCGGCAGGCATTGTTGCAGGGCAAGCACGTGCTGGTGGAAAAACCGCTCACCACCACCGCCGAGCAGGCGAAAGCACTCATCGCCATCGCGGAAGAGAAAGATCTGATCTTGATGGTCGGCCACACCTTTGAATATAGCCCCGAAGTGGAATATCTCCGCGAGCTGTATCAGTCCGGCGAACTGGGCCGCACCTATTACATTAATTCCAGCCGCTTGAACCTGGGCATCTTCCGCCGCGATGCCGATGTCATCTGGGACCTCGCACCGCACGACCTGTCGATGATCAACTTCATCCTGGGCATGGCCCCCATCGCCGTCAGCGCGCGTGGCGCTTCATGCGTGCATGACAACCTGCTGGATGTTGCCTATATCGACTTGAAATATCCCGACGGGATCATCGCTCACGTGCATGTCAGCTGGCTGAATCCCAACAAGGAACGCCGCTTCACCATCGTCGGCGACCGCCGCATGGTGTGCTATGACGACACCGCCGGCAACGAGAAGATCAAGATCTATGA
>JAJPKG010000342.1 GCA_021323815.1 Pseudomonadota bacterium | reverse complement strand
GGTGACGGCACCCAAGCCCGGCGCGCAACCGGGCCAAGATGCCACCGATGTGATCTGCGCGGCGGCCATGACCAGCGCGCAAGAGGCATTGAACGCCCGCGATCTCACCCAGGCGGAGCGGCTGCTGGATCGCGTCTTGCTAGCCGTGCCGGATCACGCGGACGCCGTCACCCTGAAGGCGCGCGTGTTGCTGTTGCGCGCTCAGCCCCAGGCCGCGCTGGATCTCGGCACCTATCTGACCTCGCGCTTGCCCTTCGACCGGCGCGGTCCCTTTGTGACCGGCATGGCACTGATGGCGCTGGGCCGTTTCATGGAAGCATTGGGCGCGCTGAACCAGGCGGCGGCGCTGGATCCCGATGACCCGGCGGTTTTCGAGGCGCGGGCGCGCCTGAACGAACGGCTGGGGCTGCTGCAAGACGCGGCGGCGGATCGCGTGCGGGCGCGGGTGCTGCGCGATTGAGCGGCAACACAAGATTGGCTAGCCGAAAGGTGTGATCTTGCTCACAGAGCGACACGTGCCACACCGCAAATGCGGGCGGGCGTGATATCATAGAAGGGATCTCACGGAGGAGGCAGCGCTACGAATACCGCACCGCGCCCTGTGGCCCGTAATCCCCGCAAACCGGTCACGTCCGCATTTGTTGTCGCGCCCTCCTCGTTCGCCCCACGCGAGCCGGAAGAAAAGCGCCGGCAACGGTATATCCGGCGGCAATCGATTCGGTTCACCTTGTTCGTTCTGCTGGTGTTGAGTGTGCAGCGCTTCCTTTCCACGCCGGGCCTGCTGGCGAAAGTCGCCTGCACCTCTTCACAGGATTCGCTCACCGTGCCGTTGCGCGCCCAGGGGCAGCCACTCTCTTTGCAGCTCAGCACCAATTTCGACGATCCGTTCACCATCACGCCCAGCGTCATGCCGAACGCCGTCACCACCCTCTCATATTTGCAGCAGTGGCAGCCGCCGTTAGTGCGCCTGCATTTCGGCTTTCGCGGCGTCACGTCCATGCCGGAATCGCGGCCCGGCCAGTGGGATTTCTCGCGGCCCGATGGGGCCATTTCGCAGTTGCGTGCCCGCAATGTGTCGTTTGTGCTGAACGTGCGCTCGGCACCGCCCTGGATGTTTGACAGCACCGGCCACCTGCCGCCGAGCCGCTTTCCCCTGTTCGCGCAATACATGGCGCGCGTGGTGGGGTGGTATAACAAAGGCGGCTTCACCGACGAGAACGGTGTGTATCATGCGTCGGGCCACATTGGCTGGGTGCACACGTGGGAGATCTGGAACGAACCCGATTCGGGCAGCGAGATTCCGGTCAGCACCTTACAAGATCGCCACGCGCCGTTCTTCTCGCCGCAAGACTATGCGCTGCTGTATGACGAAGTGACGAAGGCCATGCGGGCGGTGGACCCCACCATCGTCACCGGCGGTCCCGCCGTCATCGGCTATCAGGTGAGCACATACACCAATTACATCGGCGGGTTTCTCAGCCATGTGACGCAGCCGGTGGGCTTCCTCTCCATCCACTTCTATTCCACCGGCGACCGCAGGCAGCCGGATGAAGCGGTGCTGCAAAATCTGACGGATGGCTATAGTGAAACCATCGACGCGGTGCAACGCCTGATGCATCAGATGAAACGCAACATCCCGTTGTGGGTGGACGAACTGGGCTTCAACGAAAGCTCGGTGCTGCCGGTGGACCCGCGCGGCTCGTCGCCCATCGGCTATGCCTTCGCGGCGGATGCTTTCATTCAGGGCGAGGTGCGCAATGTCGCGCAGATCAACCAGTTCCCCTTCGCCGGGAATCAGCAAAATGGGCTGGTTGATTTCAAGACGTCGCAACCCTTTCGCACGTATTGGCTCTATGTGATGCTGGCGCACGCTTTTCCGCCTGGCTCGCAGATGCTGGCGATGACGCATCTGCCTTCCGGCGTGGTGGCGCTTTCCGCCATCGGTGCCGATCGCCAGAAATTGCACATCCTGCTCGTCAACATGCGCGCCGCTTCGGCGAAAGACATCAACGGGCACGGGGTGCCGCACACCGTTTGCATCGATCTGGTGAACAAACACGCCGGGGTGGGGCTGCCTTTCGGCGCGCCGGCCACCGAGTGGACCTTTGATGCTACCACGCCTATCAACGACCTGCCGACTTCCAGCACGCAATGGCTGATCAACGCCGGCCAGGATCACCTGATCTTCCAAGAGCAGCTTTCCGGCTATAGCGCGACGCTGGTGGAATTGCCGCTGAACTGAGGGCTATGGCAGGAAAGGCTGCATAGCTTCTTCAAGCAAGATCACCATGCTGTTCGTCCTTTAATCAGCCGATTGAGTCATAGAGGGAGTTTCATCCAAATCCTTCGATGTCGTCCAATCGGGAAGGGCATACCAATATGGCTCGCCCTGTGGCGACACCCCTTGATGCGCGACAGCTTCTACTTCCAGGCTGCTATCGTAGAGGACAACTCGCTCACCCTCTTGAAGCGAAAGACCAACATTCGGGCGAGCCGTCATCAACAAATCGACTTCATCACCGATGCCACGCCCAAAATCGACGAACACTCGTTTCATATCCGCTCGCTCCTTCCGCTAGGGAGACTTTTTGCGCAATGGATTGTCTACTTGATGCTGCCTGAATAGGGTACTAAGCGCCTTTGCAGCGTCTTCCTGATAATTGTGCGATTGCGGGCGCTTTGTTGCTTGCGGTTGAGTTTGCGGCAACGGCGTCTGGCGCGGGTATTTGTTGCCCCGCTGGGATGGTGCAGCTTTCTTGGTATCCTTATGCCGATTGCTCTTGCGGCTCACTTCCCGGTGCAACCGTTTGAGCTTCTGCTCTGCCTGGCG
>JAJPKG010000397.1 GCA_021323815.1 Pseudomonadota bacterium | reverse complement strand
GCTGCCGCAGGCGGGTTCAGGAAGAGCTTCGTCGCTTCCAAGCTGGGCGTCTGAACGGTGACACCCGCGCCACCATTGATAACCAGGGAATCGTTCAGAATGTAATCGGTCGCCGCAGTGCCGCTGCAGACAACCGAGAAATCAGCATTGGTAGCCCCCAGCGCGGCCTTCGCGACATGCGCATAATCGCAATACTTCGTACCAATGCCACCAGGCTGTGTAACCTGGTTCGCGGCAGTACCACCGTTTGCGAGGTCGTTGTTATACGCAGTGTAGAGCGCCGGGGTGATCAAACCCAAGCGACCACCAACGTTCGGCAATGTCGCGCTGGAAGTCTGCAAGGCTTCCACAGCCGCCGCCATCCAGATGTCGGTCGCGGCGGTTGTGCCACCAGCATTGGTGAACGTGGTTGCCCCACTCATGCAGGAACCGACGGTGCAATAGATGGCAATGCCATCATTGGTCGGGTCGGCAACCGCTGACACATCGGGCACCACGCGTGAAGGTGTCGTCGCGCCGTTTTGTGTCGCCAAAACACCAACTTGTGCAGCTCCACCAGCGTTAGGGTTCGCCGCATAGGCAGCATAGGTCGCCTGCCAGGGCATAGCTCCCCAGAACTGGCTGATGCCACCGCCGGCCGCTGGGACGACGTTCGCGCTGTTGATCCACGGCTGCTCTGCCGCCCATGCAGCACCAGCATTGGTGGTGAAGGCCAGCGTTGTGCCACCAACCGCC
Source organism: Pseudomonadota bacterium (assembly GCA_021323815.1). Taxonomy (GTDB): domain Bacteria; phylum Chloroflexota; class Ktedonobacteria; order Ktedonobacterales; family JACDGC01; genus JAJPKG01. The sequence goes on along the minus strand of JAJPKG010000397.1, from coordinate 3,911 downwards.
GTCACGAAGGGATCCGATGCCGGATCTTGCACGGCATAGCCATATTGGCGGAAGACATTGCCGTCACCATTGCAGGCATAGAGGCTGTTGTCGCCGGTCGAGGCCAGCACGGTTTGACCTTGTAATGCCATCTGCATGAAGATCTGCTCTTCAGCGGCGGCGTTGGGGAAACCGACATCGGCCTCGCACATGCCCCACGAATAGCCGATGGTCTCAGCGGCGTTTTCGTTTGCCAGGGCCGAAAGCGCGGTCAGGGTGCCCAACGTGTTGTTGGCGCTTTCCATGACCGTGATGTGGCTCACGTTCGGCACCAGTCCCAGCAGGATCTCCAGATCTTCTTCGACCTGGGTGGCGTTGCTGCCGGTGCTCAGCGGTGTGCCATAGTTCTGGCCGGTCTGCGACAGCACCGTGCCCAGACCGTTTGACACGTTCTGCGTGATGATGAACGGGGTGCTGCTGCTGGCACTGCTGGTGATGGCCGTGGCATTGCTGCTCTGGCCCATGCAAGTTTCATACTGTGCCAGGTCAGCAGGCAAGAAGCCGTCATATTCAACGAACGCCGCCCAACGACCGCTGCCGGGGTTGCTGCTGTTCAGGAAGCCATAGGCGTTGTTGATCTGCGTGGGCAGCAGACCAGCGCCATAGAAGGTGCCGCCACCAGCCGCTCCCAGCGTCGGGTTCGTGGGGCAGGTCACGGTGACGTGCGCCGTAACGGTGCTGCCATTTGCGGCCTTGCCCAGCGCGCTGGAAGGATGCGACACACGGGCGTTCTCAGTGCCGGCCACATCCACAATGAACGGGGCAAGCGCCGAGGGGACCTGCAACGCCGTCGCGTTGGCGAAGAACGTGCGTCCGTTCGCCGAGCGATAGGTGTTGATGTGCGTGTGCAGCGCGGACTCCACCTGGGCCACCGTGCCCGTGAATTGGAGGAAGAGTCCGCCGCTCGTGGCGTTGTCCAGGTGCAAACCCTGGGACTGGAAGTATTTTTCAACCGCGTTCAGCGCCGCCGGATTCGCGCCAAAGTTCAACGCGAACTGCGCCGGCGTCAGATATTGGTGAAACACTTTGGAATGCGGCTTGGCCACGTCGGCGGCATACGCCTTGAGGTTGGCCTCATTCCGACTTTGCAGCGTGATGCCAAGCGTCATCCGCTGCGTGCCGGCCACCGAGCCGGTGGCGGTGGCACCGGCCACCTGCGGGGCCACGGACTGCGGCAGGCTCGCCCAGGGTGAGGGTGCCGCTGAAACGGCGCGCAGGCCGATGCCCACCGCCATTCCCAGCACCAACACCGAGGTGAGCACCAGCAACCCGCGCTTCACCCAGGTTGTCTTGCCTGGGCCGGTGGTGCTGTGCGTGTCCTCAAAGGAGGTTCGCTGATCCACGAAGGGTCCATCCTTTCGCCGCTGAAACTGCGGCATGCGGGAGACACAGCCAAACAGAGATGCTGTGGTGCTCCCCTTGTTGTTATGGTTCGTCTTCGTCCGCCCCCTGGCCGCGCCACACGTGGGCGCTCATCTCAGCCATTGTAGGAGCCGGTGCCGATGCGCCGCGCGCTGCACACAAGCTCGGATCAGTCCTGTGGCTATGCCCAGGGAAATGGGGGCTACATTCATGATAAGAATCTATCCAAATGGTCATGAACGCTGCGACTTCAGCCTCTTTGCAACGGCTGAGCATGAAAAAATATCCATTTGGCAGCTACAATGCAGAGGAGAAATACACGAACGGGCAAGAAGGCCCCGCTGAAGCGCAGGGATGCACCGCACCAGAGCATACCATCCGAAAGGCGACCTTGCCCCATGACCATGACTCCTGCTTCCAACACCGTCACCGAATTGTTTCAATGCCGGCGGCTAGGCATCATCATGACCCCCGACCCCACTGATCCCGCGCAAGCTGGTGGCGTTATGAATCCGGCCAGCGCCCGCGACGGGCAAGATCGCCTGCATCTGTTTCCGCGCATGGTGACGACGGGCAATTATTCGCGCATCGGCGACGTGCTGGTGCGCTTCTCCCCTTCCGGCGATCCGGTGGGGGTGGAAGGCTATCGCATCGCGCTGGAACCTCGCGAGCAATATGAAAAGAACCCGCGTAACGGTGGCGGCGTAGAAGATCCCCGCATCACCTATATCAAGCCGCTCAAAATGTTCGTCATGACCTATGTGGCGCTGGCCTCCTTTGGCCCGCGCATCGCCATCGCCGTCTCGCGCGATCTGCGCCGCTGGCGACGACTGGGGCTGGTGCGCTTCGCCCATCAGCACGACATCCCCATCGATCTCAACAACTTTGACAACAAAGACGGTGTCTTTTTCCCCGACGTGGTGCGCGACCCACAGGGCCGGCCCGCCCTGGCGCTGATGCACCGCCTGGCCTATTTCCTGCCGCACCCGCACATCCCCGACGAGCCGGATAGCCCGCCCGAACACGGCATGCACCCCGGCGTCTGGATCTCGTACATCCCGCTCTCGCGGGTGCGCTGGCAAGGGGCGCGGGCGCTGACGCACGTGGAACAACATCACGTGCTCATGAAACACGAAGCCTGGTGGGAGATCACTAAAATCGGCATGGGCACGCCACCCATCCGCACGCCGTTTGGCTGGCTGGCACTCTATCACGGCATCGCGCCGAATCCTGACGTGCCCGAAGGCCAACACGGCCATTTCATCTATCGCGCCGGCCTGGTGATCTTTGATCACGACGAGCCGCGCAAGATCGTCTATCGCTCGCCGGAACCGCTGTTGTCACCGGAAACACCGGAAGAGCGCACCGGCATCGTCAGCCAGGTGGTGTTTCCCACCGCCATTGACCCGCGCGAGAACGGGCGCATCGACTTCTATTATGGCATGGCCGATACGCGCATCGGTGCCGGAACCCTGCGCCTACCCGACAAGCTCAACATTCCCTGACGGTGCAGGCATCGCGCCCCATCGCAGCGATGCCCCCCGTTTGTTATACGGTTGTGTTGTCTCCATCTGGGCGAGACGCGCGTCTTACACTATAGGAGGCAAGACGCGCCTAGCCCATTGCGGCCATGACGCACGCGCGCCCCAGACCGCGATTTGCCCCGGCTGAGCATGCTCGTCTATAGCAAGGTATTGCAAAAACGCCGATGTGCGGTACTATCATTAGGGCGGTTTCAAACGGGGCTTCATCGCGCCGGAAAAGCATCCCCTGCCTTGCAAAATGAGGCACATACTCGCACGGCATCACAACAGGAAGACTTTTATCGATGAAGAAAAGCTCGCGTCGGCTGGCACTCACGCTGATTTTGGGCAGTGTCTCGCTCATTACTGCCTTGGTGGTCCTGGTCTTCATGGTGCTTCCTGGGCCGCCATTGTCCGTGCCGATCAATAAAATAAGCATTCCGCAACACGAACTCACGGGAACCTATCTGAACACCCATTCAGCCATTTATCGGGAAAACCAACAACCCGGCACCGGCGATTGGGAATTAGATAAGCATGCGCAGCTCAACTACATCCAGGGATACGCCGGCCGGGTCTCGGCGGTGCCGGGAGAACAAGTTCCGCTCTATATCAGCATGCTCACCCCGCAGACGTATGAACTGGATGTCTATCGCATCGGCTGGTATCACGGCAAGGGTGGTCGGCTCTTTGCCTCCATCAAAAATTTGCAAGGCCGCGCCCAGGGCTTATGGACCCCCAACGATGGCCTGTTCAATTGCCCCACCTGCACGCGCAATCCCATCACCAACGAAATTGAGGCGCATTGGGCAGTCTCATATACCCTCACCATCGGCAGCGATTGGCCCAGCGGCGTGTATCTGATCAAGATGATCACCGCTCACCAGGATGAGGGGTACATCATCCTGGTAGTTCGCGCGCCCCATGCCAACACCGACGCACTGGTCAACCTGCCGGTCAATACATATCAGGCATATAACCTGTGGG
>JAJPKG010000396.1 GCA_021323815.1 Pseudomonadota bacterium | reverse complement strand
TCCCCTTTTTCCCCCCGAAGCAGCCGCCCGCTTCCGTCGCCCCTTCACCGACGCCACCTTCATCGCGCTGCCCAACGCGCGCCACTTCATCCAAGAAGACGCCCCCGCCGAGATTGTCGCGGCGCTGGCATCCTGGCTGCCGGATCATTAGCGTCGTGTTTTGCATAAAGACGGGGACTTTCACGGCCCGTTTTCTGTAAAGAGCAATGAGCGTCAACCCTGGATGCTTATCCAGCGACGCTTTTGAAGCAAATTGCGCGCGATCTTGAACAGAAATATCCTGAAACACGGCCAAGCAACAAAAGTCAGAAGGCACCTCTTCGCGACTACACTGCTCAACTGGTTATAGCGCATAGTTCATGTGCTCTGGGAGGATCACCCTCTAAGATTGTCTCTAGACAATCACCAGGTTCATTTGGTATAACAGGGGAATAAGAACACCGCCTTCGTGTTCTTCCCACCTCTTGGTGGCCTTCGCGTTCCGTCCCCTTTCGCTGAATATGAGGTGTTTCCATGAATCTGACCGTTGATCGCGCGAGCGATGTTCCCCTCTACCGCCAGGTGGTGGACCAGATCCGCGATCTGATCCAGCGCGGCGTGCTCAGCGCCGGCACGCGGTTGCCCACCGTGCGCGCCCTGGCCGACAGCGCTGGCCTGACGCGCCTGACGGTGCAGAATGCCTATCAGGAATTGCAGGCGCAGGGCTTGATCGAATCCTTCGTGGGGCGCGGCACGTTCGTGGCGGAGCGCCCGGCCTCGCGCCTGCCTTTTCCCGGCACGCCGCCCGCGCAACCGCCGATCTCGTGGAACGAGCAGGGCATGTTCGTTGAGATGTTGCGCTTCAACGAGGCGACGGATCTCATCTCCTTCGCCCATGCCTCGCCCGCCCCCGAAACGTATCCGCTGCGCGAGTTCAGCCGCGCCCTGCGTGCCGCCCTGGAAGATCCCACCGCCCTGGGCTATAGTTCAGCACAGGGCGAAGCGGTGCTGCGCGAACAATTCAGCCGGCTGCTGCTGGATCGCGGGGTGGCCGTGCCGCCGGAGCAGATCCTCATCACCAATGGCGCGCAGCAGGGCATCGATCTCGCCTTTCGCGCGCTGGCCGGGCCGGGCGACGTGGTGTTGGTGGAAGAGCCGACGTATCCGGGAACATTGGAAGTGGCGGCGCGCATCGGCCAGCGCGTGGTAGGCATTCCCCTGGATGATGACGGCCCCTCGCTGGCCCATCTGGAAGGGGCATGCGTGGCCTATCGCCCGCGCCTCTATTACGGCGTGCCAACCTATCACAACCCCACCGGCATCTGTTACAGCCCCGAACGGCGGGCGCGACTGCTGGCGTTGGCCGAGGAGCATGATTTCCTCATCATCGACGACGATGTCTATGGCCTGCTGCCCCTTGACGGTCCCGCCCCCCTGGCGCTGAAAGCGGACGACCGATCAGGGCGCGTGGTGTATCTCACCAGTTTCTCGAAAGCCTTCATGCCCGGCGTGCGGCTGGGCGCGATGGCGGCAGCATCGCCGCAATTGGCCGCGCTGGTGCGCACCAAGCAGCACACCGACCTCACCAGCTCGCCGCTGATGCAGCGTGCCTGCGCGCACTATTTGCAGCGCGGCCACCTGGGAACGCACTTGCAAGCAGTGCGCGATCATTATCGCCTGCGACGCGACGCCATGCTCTTCGCCCTGGCGCGGCACGTGCCGGAATGTGCGTGGACGCATCCCAAAGGCGGCCTGTGCCTCTGGCTCACCTTGCCCCCCGGCCTCGCTGAAGCCGAGATCTATGAATCCGCCATTGGCGCGGGGATCAGCCTGGTGCGCGGCCAGGCATTTTATCCGCAGCCCCAATCGTCCGGGCGACTGCGGCTGAGCTATGGCGCGGAAACGCCGGAGCGCATCGAACAGGGCATTGCCGCGCTGGGCCGGGTCATCGCCGCGCACCTGCGGCGTCGCGACGCCCTGCATGCCCGCGCGTATCGCGAAGCCGCCCCGCTGGTCTAGACCACCAGGTGCCCACGTGCGGTGATGACCGCCTGGCCGCTGAGCAGCACGCGCTCGCCCTGCAACGTCACGCGCACCGTGCCGCCCCGCGCCGAAGCCTGAAAACCGGTCATCTGCGTCTTGCCCAGCCGCTCGCCCCAAAACGGTGCCAGCGTCGTATGCGCCGCCCCCGTCACCGGATCTTCATTAATGCCCACACTGGGCGCGAAGTAGCGCGAAACGAAATCGATGCCCGCCGCGTCGCCCGCGCTGGTGACGATAACACCCATCGTGCCCAGCGCCTTGACGGCGGCCAAATCCGGCGTGAGGGAGCGCACATCCCCGGCGGTCGGCAATTCCACCAGCAGGTCATAGTCATTGCGCCAGACCTTGACGGGGGCAATGCCCAGCGCCGCTGCCAGCGTGGGCGGCGCTTCGGTTGGGTGCGGCACCCGCGCCGGAAAGTTCAGCGTAATCCACCCCCCCGACTGGGATGCGGTGAGCATGCCACTCCGCGTATAAAACCGGGCGGTTTGCTCCGGCGCAAGCATGCCTGAAGCGAACAACACCTGCGCGCTCGCCAGGGTCGCGTGGCCACACAATTCCACCTCCACCAGCGGGGTGAACCAGCGCAGCCGGAAGCCGTCGTTTTCCGGCAACACAAACGCCGTCTCCGCCAGATTCATCTCGCGCGCCACCAACTGCATGCGCTCGTCCGACCAGGGCGCGTTCTGCACAAACACCGCCGCCGGATTCCCCCGGAACGGCTCTGCGGTGAAAGCATCCACAATGGTATATGCATCGCTCATGGGTCATCGCTCCTGACTGTTCTCTGTCCCCCTCTGGAAGGGGTTGAGGGGATGGGCTTACGCGGCGCGCTTGCGTTGTCCCCCAAACCACGCCTGGCGTCGCTCCCACTCCGGGCTGTCCATCGGATCGCGGCTGTCAACACCCCAACGCAACGCTGCCAGTGCCAACAACCCCAGCCCGATGAGGATTCCGCCGATAACCATGATTATGATCATGAGCATGTTCCTTTCAATATCAACCGGCACATTGCCGCCGCTCACATGCCAGATTGTATCTGAACAGAAGCACATTGTTTAGAGACAAAACAGGATATTCCACAGGCACATTCGCCGGATGGTATACTGCATCGTGCATCAGCCATGCGCGAGAGGAGGCAAAAACGACGACGGCTAGCTCGCGCTCATTCAGGCCATCTCCTACGTTGGCATCAAGCGTGGCCCTGATGCGCTCCCCGTCTTTGGGCTGCAACAGTGAAGTGCAAGACCGCAACGCAACTTTCCACCAATGGGGGTTCTCATTCATGAATGAGACATCTGCAACGCGCATCGAACAGGATTCGATGGGCAAGATCCGGGTGCCGGCCAATCATTATTGGGGCGCGCAAACCCAACGCTCGCTGATCCATTTCAACATCGGCAACGACACCATGCCGCGCGAACTGATCTGGGCGCTGGGCGTGCTGAAGCGCGCTGCGGCGGAAACCAACCGTGACCTGGGCATGCTGGCAAAGGGCAAAAAGCCGCTGAATGACGAGCAGATCCAAGCGATCGTCACTGCTGCACAAGAAGTGATGGACGGCGCGCTGGACGCTGAATTTCCCCTGCACATCTGGCAGACGGGCAGCGGCACCCAGACCAACATGAACGCCAACGAGGTCATCGCCAACCGCGCTCTGGCGCTGCTGGGGCAACCGCTCGGCAGCCAGGAGATCATCCATCCCAACGATCACGTCAACATGTCGCAGTCGTCGAATGACACCTTCCCGACGGCCATGCATATCGCCGCCGCCCGGCAGATCGTGCGCGTGCTCATCCCGCAGGTGCAAAAGCTGCGCAACGCCCTGGCGCAGAAATCCGCCGAATTTTCCGGCGATGACTTCATCAAGATCGGCCGCACACACCTGATGGATGCTGTTCCCCTGACGCTGGGCCAGGAATTTTCCGGCTACGTCGCCCAGCTGGACCAAGACATGAAACGGCTGGAAATGGTGTTGCCGGATATCTATGAATTGGCCATCGGCGGCACGGCGGTCGGCACTGGACTGAATACGCATCCCCAGTTCGCCGAAAAGGTGGCGGCGCGCATCGCCGAGATCACCGGGCTGCCATTCGTCTCGGCCCCCAACAAATTCGCCGCGCTGGCCAGTCACGATCCGCTGGTGATGGCCAGTGGCGCGCTGAAAACGCTGGCATGCTCGCTGATGAAGATCGCCAACGACATCCGCTGGATGGGATCGGGGCCGCGCGCGGGGCTGGGCGAGTTGCGCCTGCCGGAAAACGAGCCGGGGTCGTCCATCATGCCGGGCAAGGTGAACCCGACGCAGAGCGAGGCCATGACGATGGTGTGCACGCAGGTGTTCGGCAATGATGCCGCCATCGGCTTCGCCGGCTCGCAGGGCAACTTCGAGCTGAACGTCTTCAAGCCGGTGATCATCTTCAACCTGCTCAACTCCATTCGCTTGCTGGCCGATGCTTGCCGCGCCTTCCGGTTGCACTGCGTTGACGGCATTCAGGCGAACAAGGCAAAGCTGAAAGAATATCGCGAGCAATCGCTGATGCTGGTGACGGCGCTTTCACCCGT
>JAJPKG010000054.1 GCA_021323815.1 Pseudomonadota bacterium | reverse complement strand
GTGGCAACTGGACCGGCTATTACCTCTCGCTGTGCACCGGCGGCACCATTGACGGCATCAACACCTTCACCAGCAATCACATGAGCGAGCTGGGATGGAGTTATGAGCCGCCGCCGGGCGATTGCATCTGCAACGGCGAAAACGTCTGGTCAAAAGCCAGCGACAGCCGGCTGGTGCAATTCGAGTCACATCCCCATGAGTTCGGCGGTCATGTGGTGTGGGGCGTGACCATCTACACGCACAACTAGAGGCGAGCTGCACATACGCCAGCCGAGCGGGAACACGAAGAGTGTGGTTCCAGACTCTGAAAGAAGCCTTCGTTCGCGAAGCCTTGCGGGTTTACCCGCCGGATGGCGTGCCAAGCGCGATCTTCTTGCGATGCGGTCCCCTACCCCAGTTGCCAGCGGTCCACCACCGCCAGATCTTCCGGCGTCAGGCTATAAAGCGCGTTGACCTCCATTGCGATGGTTGCCTGCAAGCGCTGGGCGACGGGATAATGCGTCATGTTGTCGGTGGCTGTGCCGTGCGTGGCGTAATGGCGCGTCAGCTCGTTCGCCAGACTGCTGAGCCGGTTGCGCGCGTCCGCCGGGCCGAGCGCGATGGGCAACTCGCGCAGGGCATCCAGATCGATGCTGGGCCGCGCCAGTTGGTACGCCGTCTGCGTCAGCGCCAGATAGGCGCGCAACGGCGGCGCGTTGAGCAGCGCCAGCACAAAGTGCAGCGTGGAGCGCGAGTCAGGATCATTCGCCTGGGGCAGCAGCGCGATCAACGCCGAAAGCGGCACGGCTCCGGTATCATCCAGCGCGGCTTGCGGGCGACCAGAGACACGCGGCAAGACTAATTTCGCCCCACGCCATGCCTCCGGCGGGGTCTTGAAGGCACTGCGGGGCAGCCAGGCGCGACCGCTCTGCGCGTGAAAGGCTTCTACGTCGATGCCGCGCAACAGTTTCACCCCATCGGGAATCTCCCGCGTCGATGGGTCCGGCGCGTCCTTGATGACTTCCGCGCCGCGCTGGATCTGCACCAGATCGCCCAACTGCGCGCGCCCGATGGCCCCGTGCGGTTGGCTCATGCGCGAGAGAAATGCTCGTTCCGCCTCGCCCAGCGCGTAACGCCACATAGCGCGCGGCGCGCTCGCGAGATCCGCCAGCGCGATCTCGCCTTCCATACGCCGTTCGGCCCGCGCCGAGCGACTATGGATGGCGCGCAGCGGCGTGTTGTGGCTCTCAGCATCGCCATCGGTCGGCGTGGCGGCTTTCAGCGACAGCCGCTCAATGCGCTCCCACTGCACTTTCGCTTCTGGTGCGGGCGGATCGCGCCGCAGCAGCAGCAGCACGGTGCCGGGGCCGGAGCGGAAGACACCGGTCACGTGCGCCAGGTGTTCCAGCGTCCATTCTTCGCGCAATTCCTGGCGCAGCGCGGCGGCGGCGGGTTTGGTGAGAAACGCTTCGGGCAGTGCGATGGCGAGCGCGCCGCCATAGGCCACCAGCCGCATGGATTGTTCGAGGAAGCGCAGCCACACGTCGCGCGGGGGTGTCTTTGACTCGAAGCCGCCGTAGCTCACCACCACACCGCGCGCCGTCGCCAGCGGAGGATTGGTGATGACCAGTTTGAAGCGGGCGTCCACCGGCAGCGTCAGGCTGTCGGTCTGGTGGATGTGCAGTTGCATGGTTTTGCGCCGCGCCGCGCTCAGATCGGGAATGACGTGCGCGATCATCCGGCGCAGGCGCAGTTCCGCCACGTGGCAGGCGATGGGGTCGGGGTCCAGCCCCCAGATGCAACGCTCGATCTCCTGTGCCACGCGCTCCGCGCCCCAGCGCCGCACACGCCCGCGCGCTGCCAATGCCTGCGCCGCTGCCAGCAGCGTGTTGCCGCTGCCGCACGCCGGATCGATCACCAGCAGCCCGGCGAGATCCGACCCCGGCACATAGCTGGCCCACTTCATCAACGTCTGGGCATAGGGCAACGGCATGGAGGTCACACCGCGCCGCCGGCTGTTTTCGACGCGCGCAAATCCATGTTCATACCAGTCATCTCCGGCCACTGCAAGTGCCGGTTTGCTCTGTTGTGTATCTAACATCCCACATAGCTCCGAGGGAGGAATCGCGCGCGCTGGCCATATCGCGCGCTTCCCTATCACACAGGATAGCCGCTCCCTCTCATGCACACAAGCTGACATGCCATATGGGCTAGTGACCGGTCATGGGATGTCAACGAGCGAGAAAGGATGGTGCGCCTGCTAGGGCGCGTGGCGTTTCCTCCGCATGGCCTCAAGGCACAGCGGTTTCCACGCCACATTCTCTATGAAACCTGCGTCTGCCTGAGGAACTGGATGCATTTCAGCATATCTATGGGGATGGTATGCTCGTCTTCCACGGTCCACGCAGCTGAGAGAACAGCCTGATAGATGGCCCAGTCGCGGATGCGGGCAGCATCCATCCCCAGTTCCTCTGCGAAAATGGTGATGCGACGGCTGAGTGTGGCAGCCGGGTCCGGCAGATGCAGCAGATCCGGCAACCAGTTGCGCAGCCACGATCCCGTCTCATACGCCGGCTCGCCGATCACGCCGTGCGGGTCAATGCCACGCCAGACGCCGTCGCCGGCAGAGAGGATGTTGTCGTGATGCAGGTCGCCGTGCAAGACGACCGGCGCGGCAGCGGTCGCGGCAAGTTGGGGATACAACTCCTCAGCCAGTCGCACCAGATCTTCGGGCATGCCGCCGGTGCCGCCGTTGTGATGTGCCCGCAGCCGCGCAAACGCCGCGAACCAGTCATCAACAGTTGGGAAAGGATGGATTTCCGGCACAGGCGGCCACAACTGGCGCATCACCCCCGCCGCAATGCGCGTGGCAGTCTCGTCATCAGCCATGTGGCGCAGCGAAATTCCCGGCATCAGCCGTTGCAGCAGCATCACCTCATTGGCAGCATCCCATGCCAGCAACGGCACCATGCCATGTCCGGCAAAGATGCGCAACGCCTCGGCTTCTTGCAGATTTTCGCCCGTCGGCGAGCAGGCTTTCACCACCACCGGCATGCCATCCGCTCGTGTCGCGGGAATGACGAAGTGATAGCTCAGGTTGCCGAAGGGCGCGCCATAGGTCAGTTGCCATTGCTCTGCGCATGTCGCCAGAATTTCCGGCAGCCGCGCCAGCCAATCGCGCCCTTTTTCGCCATGCAACTGCACGATAAACTGGGCGAATGCATCAGGAATGGGGATTGCCATGTGAACGCCCTCTTGCCGTTTGGAATTTTTTCTGCATTAGCGTACTATAAACCAAACAGATCCACATCATCGCGCAACCGAGGACATGTCATTCCATGACCACCCCACTCACTGATCCTATCCTGAACGACCTGGCGACAAACCCCGGCGTGGTGGCCGTCGTCGGCTTCTCGCCGCGTCCATATCGCCCCAGTCACGGCGTCGCGGCCTATCTCATCAGTCAGGGGATCACGACCTATCTGGTGAATCCGATGGCGGCGGGGCAAAGCGCGCTGGGGCAAACCATTCTGGCGTCGTTGGCCGATGTGCCGGAACATATCCACATTGTGGATATCTTTCGCCGTCCCGAAGAGGTTATGCCCGTCGTCGAGGATGCGCTCCGCGTGAAGGCTGATGCCGTCTGGTTTCAGCTCGACATCATCAATCCTGATGCCATCGCGCGCGCCCGCGATGCCGGCCTGCGCGTGGTGGTGGATCGCTGCCTGAAGGTCGAGCACGCGCGCCTCGCGCATGGTGGATAACATTGTGGATAATTCAGAGCATCTTGTGGACAACTCAGAGCGCGGCGAGCGGCTGCAAAAATATCTGGCGCGCTGCGGCGTGGCCTCGCGCCGCCACGCCGAAGAGATGATCGCCGCCGGCGTGGTGCAGGTGAACGGCATCGTGGTCCGCGAAGCCGGCACGCGCATTGAGCCAGAGCGCGACGAGGTGCGCGTGGCGGGTGAGGTGGTCCAGCCTGTTGCCCGCGCCACGACCGTCGCCATCTACAAGCCGGTGGGCTATCTCTCCACCGCGCACGATCCACAAGGGCGGCCCATCGTCAGCGATCTGCTTCCCTCGCACCTGCACGAGCGTCGCCTGGTGCCGGTGGGGCGGCTGGATGCCGACAGTGAGGGGCTGCTGCTACTCTCGAACGATGGCGACCTGACGCTGCGTCTGACGCACCCGCGTTATGAGACCGAGAAAGAATATCACGCCCTGGTCGAGCCGGTGCCGGATGATGACGCGCTGCGGCAGTTGCGGCGCGGCGTGGTGCTGGCCGGCGAAGATGACCGCCCCACCGCGCCCGCCCACGTCTGGCGTCTGCCGGATCGCGCCCCCCCCGGTCAGGCGTGGATCGCCGTTATCCTGCGCGAAGGCCGCAAGCGCCAGGTGCGCCTGATGTTCGCCGCCGTCGGCTGTCGCGTGCTGCGCCTGATTCGCGTGCGCATTGGTCAACTTACCCTGCGCGCCGTTGCCCCCAAGCCCGGCATGTATCGCGTGCTGACGGAGGGGGATATCAAAAAAGCGCAGATGCCGTCGGACACTGCGCGCTCGCCTCATCAGATGAAAAAATAGGCGATCATGGATATCCGCCAGCTTGTCATGCCTGATTGGCCAAATGACCGAGGGGCAGGCTCAGCGTGAAGGTTGAGCCTTGCCCCACACGGCTGAGCACAGTGATGCTGCCACCATGCGCGCGGGCGAACTCGCTGGCGAGTGCCAATCCCAGACCGCTGCCGCCGGTGGCGCGGGCACGGGCCGCGTCGGCGCGATAGAACCGCTCGAAGATGTGCGCTTGATCGGCGGGCGCGATGCCGATGCCGGTGTCGCTGACGGCCACGCACGCCTCGTTGCCCACCACGCTCACGCTCAGGTTGATCTGCCCTCCGCTGGGGGTATAATTCAGCGCGTTATCCACCAGCGACATAATGATCTGGATGATCTGGGTGGTGTCGCCGACGACGGTGGCTTCATCAAGACGGATCACTGAAAGCGTCAGCCCGCGCTCCTCGGCCAGCGGGACCACGCTTTCCGCCACATCGGTCACCACGTGATCCATCCGCACCGGTTCGCGCTCAGATGTCAGGCGTCCGTCATCCGCCCGCGCCATGTTCAGCAGAGCATTGATCAGGCGGCTCAGGCGTTCGGCCTCGGCGTTCACCTCGCGCAGCGCCGTGATGGCGTCCTCGCGCGTCGGCTCACCGGCCAGCGCCACATCCGTCATATTGCGGATGACCGCGACGGGCGTGCGCAGTTCATGACTGGCATCCGCCACGAAACGCCGCTGGCGCGCAAATGCCTTGTCGAGCCGTTCTGCCATCTCGTTGAAGGCGTTGGCCAGCGTGTGAATGTCATCGCGTGCCAGCGGCACCGGCACGCGCTGGCGCAGGTCGCCTTCGGCCATCTTGCGCGCCGCTTGCGTCATGCGGTGAATGGGTCTGAACGCTCGCGTCGCCAGGGCATAGCTGCCGAATCCCCCCAACACCACCAGCAAGGGATAACTCAGTAAGAAGATGAGACTCAATCCCCGGTCGCTCGTGGTCGTTGCAGCAGGCGTGCGCGCGATTTGCAGCACGCCAAAGATAGTCGGTTGCGGCGATTTTTCTTCGATGGGATAACTCACCACATCGGCGTACACCCCAGTCGCTGTTCTCACCGTCACCGGACTGATGCGGTTCTCCAAGGAGATATCCGTTAGGTTGTTTGGCACATATTGAAGCGGAAAAGTGGGACTGACATATAGCGTGGTCTTCGCTGCATCTTGCAGCCGAAACGACAGATCCGGCGGGATCACTAAAGGGGCGGTTGGTGGT
>JAJPKG010000049.1 GCA_021323815.1 Pseudomonadota bacterium | reverse complement strand
CTGATCCAGCGAGCCGGGCAGGGCGTAATACCAGGGACTAGCGCTGTGCGGTGTGGCGGCAGCAGCAGAGCCATACACCCAGCGCGTGCCGTCACCGTGATCGATTTCCACCGCGCAATAGCCGACGGTGCGCTGTCGTCGCCAGCCGCGATCTGGTCTATCCACGCCGTGCGGATCGAAAAACAGGATGGTGTTGCTCAGCGTGCGGCGCGAGGTGCGCGCCCCGCCGCCTTCGCGGGCGGCAGCATTGAATTGCTTGCTCGGCGCGGGAAACAGCGCCCAGTCGATAGCATCCAGGATCAAGGATTTGCCGGAGCCGTTCTCGCCGATGATCGCCAGCATGGCACCGTTGACTTCCAGCGTGGCGTTCTCATGCCCATGCCAGTTGATCAGGCGGATGCGCCGGGGCAAGGCGCGATTGGTGATATCAAAATTGGTCGTAGTCGTAGTAGTGGTCATTACACACGGCTCCTGATCAGTGATCCTGTTCCTGTCCACAGATAGCACAAGGCACACGAAAAACCACGCAAGCTGGTACTATTGGGGGGAAATATGAATGACCGATCCTGGATCAATGGCTGGAATGCATGCTATAATAGAACGCATGCATCCATGCTATCCGGCCATCTACCTGGCCTATCGAGGCAATAGTAAGGCCCTGCTTCATGTAGCCGCGTAAGCCTGGCGCTGGTGCTTGCGCGGCGGAACAGAGCGCCGCAGGTGTGTTGTGCGCTTATCCCTGTTCACAGCCAGGGATACGTGCAGGGGTGGTTTGCCCCATCGCCTGCTCTGTTCTTCCGCCTCCTCTTTTTCCCTTCTTCGCTCAGGATCATCGGATAGCCTTGCTTCATCCCAGTCCGGCTTGGTCGGACTTTGTGGCGAACGGCCCTTAGGTGTGGTTGATGCAGTTTCAGCATGTACGCTAGACACAGCCCATCGGGGTTTCTTTTCCGAGCCGGGGGGTTCAGCCCCCGGCGGGCGCGCCTGGCGATGCCCAAGCTATTTGCTAAAACTTCATCAACCACCGGCTGGCGCTATCTTGATCCTTCCTGCACCGGGCATGCGCGCTTCCCTATTTGCTTGATGGTGTTGGCGCGTTCCCGATTCTGCGCGCCCTTTTTCGTGAGAAAGTGGATACCATGTCTTCGCGTCCATCTGAAGAGGTTCAGACTTCGACCATCATGCCCTTGTGGCGCAATCCAGCCTACCTGTTGTTATGGAGCGGGCAGGCGATTTCAGAAATAGGCAATCAAGCCTCACAGACAGCCTTTCCCTTGCTGATCCTGGGCTTGACGCATTCGCCCATCCAGGCTGGCATCGCCAGCGCACTGCGGTCGCTGGCCTATCTGGTGGTGGGTTTGCCGGCGGGCGCGTTGATCGACCGATGGGATCGTAAGCGCACCATGATCCTGTGCGATGCTGGGCGGGCGCTTGCGCTGGTGCAGCACCGCATGCATGCGCGGACTGCCGTACACTACCCGCCTCTCCCGGTGGCACAACTCTTCTTCTCAGTCCATTTGATGCCCTTTGCCTGGAAACGCCGCCTCCCCGTTGGCGCGCAGTTCTTTGCGCCAGCGATACCGGGCACGATCCGAGATCCCCATCTCTTTAGCGAGCGCGATTCCGCTTTTCCCGCTCGTTTCCAGGCACCGTACCGCCTCTTGCTTCCATTCCAGGGTAAACGTTCGTGTTGCTTGTCGCATGATTTACCTCTCTGGTCGGTAGCATATCATCCGACTCTTCAACCACCCTGTTTGCCCTGCGGAACGTGCCGGTTGGCGTGTTGTGTCCGGTGTGCGTTGTGGCTGGTGTTCCGCTGTCTCTGCCCATTAAGAGGAAGTGAGCGTAATGTCGCCGCTCTGCTGGTTCACCGCAATGCCGACCGGCGTTAAGGGCTGGTCGGCTGGCCCCTGCATGACGGCGGCGTTTTGTGTGGGATCAAACTCCGCGCCGTGACACGGGCAGATCAACAGCTGGGAGCTGGGGTCATATTGCACCGGGCAACCGGCATGCGTGCATGTCGCATCAAATGCCACCACCTTGCCGGAGGCCAGACGCACCACCACACCGGGATCTTGCGTGCTGGGAATGGTAAAATCGGTGGCGCTGTTCGGCGGCAGCGAATGCAGATTGGCGATGACATCGCTGCTTACACCGGTGGAAGATGCTGACGCGGTGGAACCCAAGCCGCCAGAGAGCGCCGAGTCAGCGGGTGTAGCGCTTCCGCGCACAAAGTTCCAGAAGGCGACCCCCACCAGTGTTGCCAGCGCCCCCACAGAAGCGCCCTGAAGGAACTGACGCCGCGTCGTTGCTGGCACCACCCGACGCGAGGCACGCTTCCCCCCCGTTGGCGCTACAGGCGGTGTTTGTTCAGGCGCGGGATGCGTCAGATCGAGCGCCTGAAGGATGCGCTGGACCGTGCCGGGAGACAGCCTTTGTGCCAGGCGTGGCGCGAGCCACTTCCCCAATGCTGAATCAAGCGCCAGCACGCCACTGGTTCCAGCGAAGAGCAGCGTCAGCCAGCCAAACAGGGAAAAGATGTCGGCCCCGTAAAAATAGGGCTTGACCTGCCAGGTCGCTGAGAGCCACAGCACCAGAGACAACACCGCCCCGAAAAACGCCGCTGGGCGAAACAGCAGCCCTAGCAAAGCGCCCAGGCCGATGGCGACTTCGCCCCATGCGACGATTGCCCCAAATAACAGGGCGTGGGGCAGGGCGACGGCAGTCAGGAAGCCGCCGAGGGGGGAATGATGCGCGAACGCGGCGATTTGCGTGCCAATATAGGTGGCGCTATGGGGGCGAAAAAATCCTGGATCGGTCAGTTTTTGTATGCCAGCATATAAAAATGTGCCGCCCAGAAAGGCGCGTAACGGCAAAATCGCCCACACTGGCAGGCGCGCTTCACGCAGGCGCAGCATGAGCTGTTCGGTGTTCAGAGGGGTAAAGAGTGAGCCGGCGGTATAGATTGAAAGATCCTTTGGTGCGCTTGCGGGTGTTCCGCCACGAAGTCCGCCATCGCGGATTGGCACATCGCTCGTGCTGTGGGGTGCTTTAGGGGCGGGAATGGGCGCAGACGCAGGGGCCGGCTGGCGCTTGCGCACGGGGACGGAAGATTTTTGCAATTTGGTTGTCATGCTGATAGACCTCGAAAAACGTTGGAACGTGATGCATAATGCACGATAGCAAATGAAGATGAAAACTACCTCAACCACATCTTGGAATTCTCCCAGATATTGCATGCAACAGTGGTCTTGATCATGGCGATCATGAGGAAAGACGCGCTATGCTGAAAGAAAAACTGTTGCTCATCAGGAAAACATATCATGCATCTCTTGCTCGTTGAAGACGATCCGCGCCTGGCGCGCAGTTATCAGCGCAATCTGGAAGAAGAGGGGCACACCGTCGAGGCCGCCTTTGATGGCGAAGCGGGCTATCAGCGCGCGCTGGCCGGGCGTGATAAATTCGACGCCGTCATTTTGGATGTGCTGTTGCCCAAGCGTAACGGCATCGCCGTGTGTCGCGATCTCCGCCGTGCCGCCGTTCAGACACCGATCTTGCTGTTGACGGCATTAGACCAGACTGAAGACAAGGTCGCCGGACTGGATGCCGGCGCAGATGATTATCTGACCAAGCCTTTTCCCCTGGAAGAACTGCTGGCTCGCCTGCGCGCGCTTGTTCGCCGCTCGCCTAATTATGCGCATGCCGGTGATGCGGGGCGCTTTGTCCTCGACACGCTGGTGATCGACCGGCTGCGGCATGAGGTGTGGCGAGATGAGCGGCTCATCACCTTGACGGCGCGTGAATTCGCCGTGCTGGATCTGCTGGCACGCAACGCCAACCGTGTTGTGACGCGCCAGCAGATCATGGAGCGCATCTGGTCAGATAACACCGATGCCGCCAGCAATGTCCTGGATACGTATATTCACTATTTGCGCGAAAAGATCGACCGGGGGGCAAAGGTTCCCTTGATTCGCACGGTGCGTGGGGTGGGATATACCCTGCGCGCGTCGTGAAAGGGGGACGCCGATGATGCACACGTTGCGCCAACGCCTGGCTGCATGGTTGAGCAACATGCGCGCCGCGCCGTTTGGCGCTGCACATGCCCGCCTGGCGGCGCTAAATGTGGGGGTGGTATCGGGCATCCTGGTGGTGATGGCGCTGGCCATCTTCTGGGCTGATGCGCATGCCATTGACCAGCAGATCGACCAGCAATTGCAGGTGGTGGCCGTGCGGGTGAGCAACGCGCATCACGATGCCGATGGCTCAGGCTCAGGAATTCATGAAGCCACCGATCCCACCGAACAATATGAACCATCCTCACCGAATGTGTTCGCGGTGATCCTTAATGCTGCGGGCCAGCCCATCATCGATCCCGGTCAGGTGGGGGCATTGGTCCCCAGCAAGCAATTGCCCGGCGCGCCTACGTTCTTGAACGTAACGCACGGCGATCATGCATACCGGCTGTACGTCGTGCCGTTGTCGCAGAATGGGCAACGTCTGTTCGCGCAGATCGGCATGTCTTATGACGCGCGAAATCACCAGTTGCTTGATTTATTTCATACGCTGCTGTGGGTGAGCGCGGGAATGCTCTTGCTCACCGCGCTGGCGAGCGCGTGGCTGGCTGAAAAAGCGCTGGCCCCTGCGCGCCTGGCCTATGAGCGCCAGCGCCAATTTTCCAGCGCGGCCTCGCATGAGTTGCGCACCCCTCTCGCTTTCATCCATTCTCAATTGGAATTGATCACGCGCCAGCTTCGCCGCAAACGCGATTCCGCATTGCTGGAAGATCTGGTGGATGTGACGGCGGAAGTGGACTATATGACGCGGCTGATCGCGGATCTCGCGTTGTTGGCGCGCAGCGGAACGGATCTGCCCCTGCCGGATGCACTGGTGGATGTGGCGGCATTAGCAGAAGAAGTCACTCAAAAGATGCGGCCCCTGGCGGCAGAACACGATATTCTCTTGCACCCGATGTCGCCGGGCGGCGAACCGCCGCCAATGGTGCGTGGCGACACTGATCGCCTGCGCCAGTTGATCATCATCCTGGTGGACAACGCCATACGTTACACTCCTGCCGGCGGCAAGGTGTGGGTGAAGGTTGCTGCCAGGCCGGCTCCGCATCGCCCGTTCGGCGGCCCCGGCAGCGTCATCTTCACCGTCAGCGACACGGGCATCGGCATCGCCCCCGAACATCTGGAACGCATCTGCGAACCGTTTTATCAGGTTGATCCGGCACGCGTGCACGGCAGCACCGGCCTGGGCCTGGCCCTGGCATCATGGATTATCAGCCAGCATCACGGAACCCTGAACATTGAAAGCGAGCCAGGGCAAGGCAGCACGTTTCGTGTCACCTTTCCCCTGGCTCATGCACGCAACGATCACGCCCAGGCCATCAGACGCGGCCAGGGGGAATGAGCTGCCAGTAGAAGGTGTTGAGCGCGGCCTTCTCCAGATGCCAGAGCCGGCGCGGTTTCGGCGGCTTCGGCGGATGCTCGTAGTCGAACCACAGGAACGTTGCCTGGCCGTGCCCAGTCTCCAGAAAGCAGGCGACGCGCCCATGATAGAGTTCGCGAATGGGGCGATGCTGCACCTCAGCGGCGATGGTTTCAGCCACCACATGCCCTTCATAGTGCGCCGCCGAGCCGGATTTCGACACCGGCAGATCGGTCGCGTCGCCCACCGCGAAGAGGTTGGCATCTTCATAGCCCTTGACGCGCAGCGTGTTGTGGTCGGTGGGAATCCACCCATCGCGGTCGCCCAACCCTGAATCAATGATCACCTGCTGGCCTTTGTGAGGCGGAGCAAGCACGAGCAGATCGTAGGGGAGATCTTCGCCTTCGAGCGAAGAAACAATCTTGTGCTCTGGATCAATGGTTTCGGTGTTGAAGAAGGTGTGAACCTGAACCCCCCGTTCTTCCAGCAATGGGGCCACGAAGTCTGACACCGACTGGATCGGGAACGGGCGATTGATGGGGAAGACGTAGTGGATCTCGGTACTACCGCGCAATCCACGATCCCGCAGCGAGGCTTCCAACATGAAGGTGAATTCCAGCGGCGCGGGTGGGCAGCGATAGGGAACGGAGGCGACTCCCGTGACGATGCGCCCGCCGGTGAAGTTCGCCAGTTTTTTCTCCAGCGCCAGGCTGGCCTTTTCGCTATAGAAGTGATCGGCACCCTCCGCGAAGCCCGACACCTCTTCCGGCGCGTTGCGCGAGCCGGTGGCGAGAACCAGATAATCATAGGCGTGGGTCTGCCCATCAGCGGTCTGGAGCTGCTTCGCGGCGGGATCGATCCGCACCACATTGCCCGCGTCGCCACTGAGCAAGGCGATGTCGCGCTGCAACAGGCGTCTTTCGCTGCGTTGCAACTTGTGGGGATCTTGCTCACCGAACGGCACATAGAGCCAGCCCGGCTGATAAGTGTGGATGCCTTTGGCATCGAAGACAGTGATGCTGGTGGAGTTCCGGGCATCACCGTGTAACAAGTTTATGCAACCGGTTGGCGATGAGCGTGCCTCCCACGCCACCGCCAAGAATAGCGACGTTAACGTGCATCGTCGCGCTCCTTTCAGCTATAGCAGCGACCCAGCGGGGTCAGATGATCGTGTGTCACGCTGCCCGGTGTTCAACTTCCCCGGCGCACCATTGCAAACCCCGCTGGGTTGCATTTCGGCCTGCGAAGGCGGATGTCGCTTATTGCGACACCCACGGCTGCTCCGCTCACCGGGTTCGCTTCCTACGGCCCAGCCTGGACTTCGTGGCGGAACGCCCTGAGGCGCGATTTCAACCGCCCGCCTTGTTGCCGGCCTTCATTTGCGAACGTGCTTGCGCACGATGAATTTTGCTGCCCCCTCGCCCAGATCTTGGACGGCGACGAGTTCATTGCCGGCTTTTTGCACCCAGATGGGGATATCCGTCTTCGAGCCAGGGTCCGTCGAGATGACGGCAATGACTTCGCCTTCTTGAGCGGATTTCAGGCCGCGGATCAGTTCCATGAGTGGGCCGGGGCAGTGACTGCCCCGCGCATCAATTTCGCGTGTGATGGTGACGGGATTTGCCATGAGGATCATCTCCTTTATGCTTCGTAGAGGTGCGATTTATCGCGCCCAGTATGCTTCGCCCGCATGTTCCAATTCAGATGAACAGCGTCATTGCGCTGTCACGTGCGCGTTCCATAAAGGCGGCGACACCGATGACTTCGTCCACAATTGGCTCCAGATCGCTCAATTGCAGGTCAAAGAGGGTCATGGTGTGGCTGCACGCGGCGATATGCACGTTGCCGATCTCGCGCGCGTCTTCCAGATTCTCCATCCAGGAGGTCACTTTCTTTGCCGCCATCCGTTCCAGCAAGGTGGAATGATAATCGGCATAGTCGGCACTGACGCGCGTATTGGTCTTGTAATCGCCTTTGCGGAACGCCAGTGCTCCCCAGTTGGTTAGGAAGATCTCCACGTCCATGCCCATTGCCGCCGCACCGGTTGCCAGGATGGAGGCGGACATGAGCTTATCAACGGTTCCCGAAAACAACACGATGGCCAAGCGATTCGCCGTCCCCGGAGGGATCGCCTGTGTGGGAACAGGGAGGGGTTGCTGAGGAGCCGGGTGAGAAGGACCAAACATGGTGGGTGCTCCTTTACGCTTTCTTGATGTAAAACGTCAGCAGGCCCGGTTCTTCAACCGTTTCCAGCAGCGTATTGCCGGTCTTGTTGGCCCAGGCGGGAATGTCTTTTTTCGCTCCGGGGTCAGTGGCATACACTGCCAGAACCTGACCCGGTTTCAGATCTTTGATGGCCTTTGCCAGCATGACGACAGGCATCGGGCAGGTTTGGCCTTTGGCATCGACGGTTTTGTCGATCTGATATGTGGCAGCCATATGAACAAGGTCCTTTCTGTGTGTGCTGGGCGAGGCATGCTATCACCCCCGCAGATTCATCGGGCGAGGTCGATCTCGCGCATTCTCTCTAAATGAAGAGAGAGACGTGGGCCTGGTTGGCGAAGTCGATGAACGTGGCAGCGCCGCCAACTTCAACGCCGTCGATGAGGTCGCTGGCTTTGATGCCCATCACATCCATCGTCATCTGGCAGGCGATGAACTTCACGCCCAGGTCCATGCATTCTTGCAGCAGATCCTCAATGGGGGCGACATGATGCTTGGCGAAGAACTGTGTCTTCATCATCCAGGTGGCCATCGGCGTCATTCCCGGCAGCATACCCAAGATATTCGGCAGGGGCACCGGCATGGCCGGGTTAGCGATGGGCGCAATCTGCAAGTGTTTTGCGCCGCCTTTCCTGACGATGTTGAGGCCGTAGAAGGTGAAGAAGATTTCCACCTCTTCGCCCATTGCCGCCGCTGCTGAAGCCAAAATCAACGGCGGATATGCCATATCCAGCGTCCCTTTCGACGCGATGATTGCCATCTTGTTTTGCGCCGGATCTTTCTTGAATGCATCGGCAATCTGCTGAGCGACCAGCTCGTTGAATCGCTGGGTGATGAGCGCATCGACTCGTTCGCGCACGAGTTGATCGACGTTGCTGTTCTGAGAAATGTCGAGTGCCATGACCGTGCCTCCTCTGGGCGCTCTGAGCGGGTGCGATGAAGCGCCGCACCCCAGTGATGGCGTTGTTTCCTGTCCTCAGTAAACCTGCCGTAACTCACAACACCGTCTCGCCAAGCCCTAAAGACGACACGAACTTATCACAACATTCTGTACGAATATTTGTGTGCGCTTTGTGATGAATCGGAACAGATTCGAGAGCAGGATGAGACTATGCGAGCCTAACGGTCTGGATAGAGCATCATAATCCCGCAAAAGGGCCGAATCATCATCCTGAAGCGGGATTGCGACAACGCCATGTCTACGGCGTACAATACAAAGGAGGCAAGATAATGGGATTTGCATCGTTCATGGCCAGCGCTGTTGGCCGCATCTTACGTGTGGTGGCAGGATTGGCCCTCATTGGCGGGGGAATCGCCCTGATGGTGTCTTCGCAGAATGTGACCCTGGGCATCGTGTTGGCGGTAGTTGGGCTGGTGCCATTCTTTGCGGGAATCTTTGATTTTTGTGTCTTTGCACCGTTGTTTGGCGCGCCGTTCACTGGCAAAGCTGTTCGCGCCCGGCGTCTCACAACGGTCAGCTGAGGCAGAGAGGAAACAAGTTTATGAGCGCCAACGATTCGGGGGCGAACCCCGTTGATCCGCAACAGCGGTTCACTCAGATGTATCTGGAAGGACATGCTCCATGGGATTCGGGGGTCAGCCCACCGGAATTGTTGGCGAGCATTCAGGGACCGGAGGCATTGCCGCCGGGGCGCGCGCTGGATATCGGTTGCGGAACCGGCACGAATTCGCTGACCCTTGCTCTGGCGGGCTGGCGTGTGCTGGGCGTGGATTTCGCCGAGCCAGCCATCGTCCAGGCGCTGCTGAAAGCGGCTGAGGCCGGTCCGGCCATTGCTCGCGCCGGTGGCAGCGTGGCGTTCGCCCAGGCGGACGTGACGCGCCTCACACCTCCCGCGCCAGAGGAGCGCGTTAACCTGTTGCTGGATATCGGCTGCCTGAACGGCATCCCGTCTGAGCTTCGTCCGGCCTATGCGCAGACGATGGCGAGCTATGCCGCGCCCGGCGCGCTCTTCTTGCTTTATGCACATCTGCCCCGCTCCGATGGCAGTGGTCCTCTGGGATGCACGCCCGATGAGATCGACACCCTGTTCGCTGGCACCTTCCGCCTGGAACGCCGCGAGATGGGAACATCTCCGCAGGGTGGCGATTCCATGTGGAATTGGCTGCGGCGGGTGTGAGGATAAGTGGCCGGAGACCCCAGGCGACATCCGGCCAAGCGGGACTGGATCTCAGTCCATGGAGGTGAGCTTCGTGACGGAACGCCCCCAGGCGCAGTTTCAACCACCTGCTTGCCCAAGAAACTTGCTGCTTTATACTTTTTCTAAAGCGCGATGTTCTCAATCTCATCTCAACTGGCTGGTGTTATGTCTCAATGCTATCCTGTTTGAAGGCAACGTGGCGAGGAACATCGCAATGTACATGCGACAATGGCCGCTTGTGGTGCTTCTGTTACAGGATCAGGCTGCAAATAGCGCTTTTTATTCAGGGATATCTGGTAATGCTTGTGCTGTACCAGTTTGTAGCCGCGAGACCACCCACACGCTGACAATGATGCACGCGCCGCCGATGAGAGTAAAGATGCTCAGCGTGTCGTGCAAAATCAGCACCGCCAGCAGCGTGCCCACCAAAGGTTGGATGAAGAGCGACGCGGCGGCGGAAGCCCCGGCCAGCGCCTGCAAGCCACCGAACCAGAAGAAATAGCCGATGGCCGTGACGAACACCGCTTGATAAACGATGCCGCCGATGGAAAGCGCCGTCAGATGCAGGCCGTGTAGGGTGATATCCACTATGCCGGCGGGAATCCACACGGCCAGGCTGCCGACGACAGTGGCGGCGGTGACGAACAGCGGCGAGAATCCCCCTGCCAGGCGCTTGCTGACGATGGACGCGACCGCCTCGAAAACCAGCGACAGCAAAAAGAAGCCATCGCCCAGGATGCGTTGCGCCCCCCCGCCGGGATCAATATGCGGCAGCACGCCACGCTCGATGATCAGGTAGACCCCCAGCGTGCCCAGCGCCAGGGCGGCGATGTGCCGCCAGGTAGCGCGCTCGCGCAGGAAGATCCACGCGCACACGGCAGTGCAGATGCCCTCGCCGGAGATCAGCAGCGCGGAATCCGATGCCGTGCTGAGGTTGACGCCGACATACTCGAAATATTTGTTGAGGACGAAGCTCAACACCGAGACGGCAGCGAAGGTCAGGGCATCAGAGCGCGACATGCGCAACTGGCGTCGCCCTCTGATGACGATGGGGGCGAGGATGACGGATGCCAGCGTGAAGCGCAACGCGTTCAACGTGACGGGCGAGACGGTGGTGAGAGCGAACTTGCCCGCAACATAGGCCCCTGCAAAGACAATGTTGGCAGCGATCAGCATGGTCCATCCCTGCACCTGGCTGGGGACGGGCCGCGCGGGTGTGGGAGATGTGATGGTTTCGGTGGCACTCATGCTTTCTATTGTCGCACATCGGCCAATGACGTTGGTGATAGCGAGAAATATGTCGAAGGTCACTGGCAGGGCTGGCACATCTGTGGCATAATAGATATATCGAAAGCTATAGGTGATCCGTACTCTTGACTGGATTTCGTGGGGGAATGAGCTATGAGCACGCTGAGTCCTGAGGAACAAGAAGCGTTGAAACGCGAGATTCAGGCCGCCATCGCCGCTGGGCGCGAGGTTGATCCCTCGATGGATGAACACCTGGCCGCCTCAGCCGCCGACCGCATCGCCGAAGAACGCAAGGCGCGCGAGCGCATGCGCGGGGTGCAGCAGGCGCAAGCGGCGGCGCTGTCCCACCAGCCCAATCCCAATCTGGAATTGGTGGTGCGCGCGCTTGGCACGGCGGTCGTCATCGGTGCCATCGTCGTCGCGGCGATCTTTCAACCCCATTTCATTTGGGGATTCTGGTGGCTGATCTTCTTCATCTGGCCGATGTGGGGCTGGCGCAGTCGGCGTTGGAGCCGGCGCAGCTATTATGCCCGTGCTTACCCGGCTCAACCCGAAATGGATGAGAACGAATTGCGCCGGCGTGAAGAAGCACGCCAGAGCAAAATCGCTCAGCTCGAAGCCGAGATCAAACGCCTCAAACACGAAGATTATATCTAGGGGGCAGATCGCCCCCGTCGGCCCCACCCCCTGACCCCCTCCCCAGCAGAGATGGAGAGAGAGAACCAAGAACGAAGCGAGTGAGATGCCTGTTCGCATCTCATTCATCCGTGTCATCTGCATGCAAATCAGGTCAGCGAAAACGACTGCCCCGGCGGCACTTGCATCGTTCCCTGGGCGCGATAGAGGGTGACGGGGTAGTTGCCCAGCACTTCCCAGGCATCTGGTTCGCCGGTGGTGGGGTGTTGCGCGCGGCTGAGGCAGACGACGCCGGTGGGGATGCCCAGCGCGACGAGGGAACCATTCAGCCCTGCGCGGGCTTGCTCGCGCGGCTGCGGCGCGGCGGGATGATGCGGTAGCACAACGAGGCCGCGCACCAGATTTAGCCCCGGCTCCCAGCCACCCCCCCAGCGCATCATTTCGCCCAGCGCCATCGCCCCCGCGCTGGCCCCTGCCACGATGCCCCCGCGCGCCGCTACCGCTGCCAGCGCCGCCAGCATCTCGCTGCCGCGCAACGCCCGCACCAGATGGCCTGGATCGCCGCCGGTGAGATAGATCATGTCGGCGGAAGCGACGCGTGCTGCCAGATTGGGATCGTTCGCAGAGGCCGCGTCGATGACGGGAACGCCTTCCACCGTTGCATGGGGAGCCAGCCGGTGAAAGTGGCGCACGCCGTTCGCCATCGCCTGCTGCGGCCCTTGCCGCCCCGCCGCCGTCGGGATGATGACGATGCGCCCTGGTCCCGCCGGCATCGCCGCCACCAGGGCACGGTCCGGCGCATCATACTCCGGCTGAAACTCATCGCCGCCCGCTAACGCAAACATGCCAACCATCGCTACTCGATCCTTTCACGTGCGCAATCCTTCCTCCTGTAAGTATAGGAATGCGCGCCCATCGAGCGCAATGGCGGGGATGGCATCATGCGCGCGATGACAAAGGGGTCATCTCTGTGACGAGGTGGTACAATAAGATGTCGTCAATCGATTCGTGGAAGAGAAATCGAGGAACGAGCCATGATCCCCCACGATTTCAGCGATGGGCCGCCGCCGGCTCTGCCGCCTGATGCGCTGTTGCGCGAATCCCTGGTGGCGCGGCTGGAACAGCAAGGACGGCTAGCGATGCCCCGCGTCGCCGCCGCCATGCGTGCTGTACCCCGGCACCTGTTTTTGCCGGAAGTGCCGCTGGAACGCGCCTATGCCGATGAAGCCGTCGTCACCAAATGGACCGCCGACCACATGGCGCTGAGTTCGGCCTCGCAACCGGCGATGATCGCCATCATGTTGGAGCAACTGGATGTCGCGCCGGGCATGCGCGTGCTGGAGATCGGCGCGGGCACGGGATATAACGCGGCCCTGCTGGCGCATCTGACCGGCCCCAGCGGTCATGTGACGACGGTGGATATTGACCAGGATATCGTCGCCGCCGCGCGGGCGCATCTGCTCGCCGCCGGGCTGGGACCGGAGCGCGTGCAGGTGATCTGCGGCGATGGCGCGGCGGGCTGTGTGGAAAACGCGCCGTACGATCGCATCATCCTCACAGCGGGCGCGTGGGATGTCGCCCCCGCCTGGTGGGAACAGCTTGCCGAAGGCGGTCGCCTGGTGCTGCCGCTGGCGCTGCATACGGTGCAACTGAGCGCCGCGCTCGACCGCCGGGGCGATCTGCTGTGCTCGGCATCATTGCGCGCCTGCGGGTTCATTCGCCTGCGCGGGGCTTTTGCCGGGCCGGAACTCTTTTTCACTCCAGAAGAGACACGGCACCTCAAAGTGCTGGCCGAACCGCCGGTGCCGCCGGCAGGCCGTCTGGCCGCGCTGCTCGCCTCGCCCTCGCGCGTGCTGCCCCTCGATCCTTCCGCCCCATTGGATGGCTTGCGCTACGCGCTGGCTTTCATGGAATCGCACGTCGCCACACTGTTCGCCTCGCCGCCGCATCCCTTGCTGGGGCAAAACGCGCTGGGGATTCTCGCCCCTGAAGGAGATTCCGCCTGTTTCCTGGCGTGGGATGCGGGTTGCCGGATTGCGCCGCAACGCGTGGAATATGGTGCGGCGACAGCGGGCCTGGCAATGGAGCGTGTGGTGGAGCGGTGGTATGACCTGGGCAAGCCCACTCTGGACGATTGGCAATTGACACTGCACCCGCACGATTATGAAAACGCTCCGCCCGCCGAGGCAGGCTCCTTCTGGATTGAGAAAGCGTATTGGCGGGCGGAGTTGCGCGTGGTGGATTGAGCATCGCTCGCGCTATTCTTCGTCGTCCATCTCCGGCAGCGCCAGGCGCTCGGCGTGGCGCTGGGCGCGTAGTCGCGCGTTCGCCTCGCCTGCTTGCCTTGCCTGGACGAGCGGATCATCTGCCGGTGGGGCTGCAAGCGGTGTCGTCGCGCCCAGCCACAGATACCATTCCACCAGCGCGCGACCAGGGTTGCGCTCGGCTTCTTCCACCAACACTTCATAGGCGCTATCGAACCAATCCGCCGCCGCGCCGTGTTCGGCCATCTGCAAGGTAATCGGGCTGGGCGGTTGCGGGCCACGCATGCGGCGCGGCTGGGGTGCGGCGTCTTGCTGGCGCAACTGCTCGCGTTCAATGAATCCTAACTCGCCGACGATCTCGCGCTCAAGATCACGCATGCGGCGCAACCAGGCCAGCGCGGCGCGCACGCGAGCGCTTTCCGGCGCGCCCGGCGGCAACGGCGGTGCGTCGCTGGCCCACGCGGCTTCGTCCATGTCGTCCAGCTCGCGTGCAGCCTCATCGTTTTCAGGCTCATTGCCCGCCAGCTCGCGCGCCGGCACCCAGCGCAACCGCCCGCCCTCCGACACCCAATGCCCGCCTGTGCTGCGGCCATGCCCGTTCGCGTGCTGCCCGTCATCATCATCGGTCATGCTGATTTCCCCCCGCATCTTCTCAAGGAGCACTAAACTACCCACGCAGCCGTTCATAGGCGCGCTGCAAGCCTTCCAGCAGCAGGTTGGGGGCACGCACATCGAAGATGTCAGTGGCAGTGGCGACGACATCCGCCAGCCCGCCATGCGCGATGACAATCGCCTGCTCGCCGCCGGGCATCTCGCGCCGCAGCCTGGCAACGATGCCTTCCACCATCGCCGCGTGGCCATAGACGATGCCGGAGCGCATGTTGTGGCTGGTGTTCTTGCCCATCACCGTCGGCGGCGCGGTCCATTCCACCTGATAGAGCCGCGAGGCGGCGCGGGCCAGCGCTTCCGCCGAAATGCCCAAACCTGGGGCAATGACACCCCCCAGAAAATCCCCTTCGGGGGAGGCGCAGTCGAAGCTGGTGGCCGTGCCGAACTGGATGATGATCGCCGGCACGGAATACATCTCCTTCGCCGCCAGCACGCTCAGGATGCGGTCCGTTCCCGTTTCCCACGGATTGTCGGTCAGCAGCTTCACGCCCAGCGGCGAGGTGTGATTCACCACGAGGGCTTCGCGGCCCAGGTAGCTCCGCGCCAGGTGTTGGATGACCGGCGTGAGCGGCGGCACCACGCTGGAAACGATGACATCGCTGATATCCGCCAGCCTGAAACCTTTGCTCTGGCACAACGAGGTCAGCAGCATGGCATATTCATCGGCGGTCTTTTCGCGCACCGTCGCCACGCGCCAGCGCGCTTGCATCTCGCGCCCATCGAACAACCCCAGCTTGATGCCGGTGTTGCTCACGTCTATCGCCAACAACATCGTCGGCCTCCTTTAGGACGAGGCACGAAGGACGCGAAGAAGGGGCACGAAGATGATGAAGACATATGCTGCTTCTGAGCAATCTGCGGAGAATAGCTTCTTTTTCTTCAAAACTTTCGCGTCTTTCGTTTCCTTCGCGCTCTTCGCGTCCCATCCTTTCTCTCTATTCTGCCTCTGTCGCCCGTTCCATGCGGTCGGGGGCAGACATGCCCAGCAAGGAGAGCACGCGGGCGAGCACCGTGCGCGCTGCCAGCGTCAGAGCGAAGCGCGCCATGCGCACTGCGTCGCTTTCCGCCCGCAGCATGGGGCAGCGATCATAAAACACATGGAAGGCAGCAGCCACGTCCATGCCGTATTTCGTCAGGTGGTGCGGCTCCAGCGCCTGGGCGCAGCGTTCGATGATCTCTTCCAGCTTGAGCAACTCGCGCATCAAGTTCAATTCCGCCGCCAGTTGTTCCGGCGGATCGCTCACCAGCACAGCGAGATCGGCTCCCAGCGCCTCGGTTTCGGGATGATAGCCCGCTTCCACTGCTTTGCGCAGCACGCCCGCCACCCGCGCGTGGCCATATTGCACCGTCAGGCCCGGATTCTCTTCGCCTTCCTTCATCGCCAGCTTCAGATCGAAATCCAGATGCGTATCGTGGGAGCGCATCAGATAAAAGAAGCGCGTCACGTCCGGCCCAACGAGATCCACCAGATCGTCCAGATTCACCACATTGCCGAGGCGCTTGCTCATGCGCATAGACACATCGTTGACCTTGATATTCACGTGCTGATAGATGATGATGTGCACTTTGTCGGCGGAATAGCCGAACATCTGCGCCATCGCCTTCAAGCGCCCCACATAACCGTGATGGTCCGCGCCCAACACGTAGATCAACCGGTCGAAGCCGCGATTCAGTTTGTTGCGGATATAGGCCACGTCCGAAGCGGCATAGGTCGTTTCGCCGCCGGATTTGATCAGCACGCGGTCTTTGTCGTCGCCGAAACGCGTCGTTTCCATCCATGTCGCACCGTCTTGCTCGAACAGATAGCCCGCGTCGCGCAAAAACTCGATGCCCGCCTGCACCTCGCCGTTCGTCACCAGATCGCCCTCGTTGAACCACACGTCGAAGTGGATGTTGAGCCGCTGCATGGTGGCGCGGATATGTTGCATGATGTGCGCGGCGGCGCGCTTGCCGATGAGGGCGGCGCGTTCATCGTCCGGCAGAGCCAACACGTCCGCGCCCTGGTGGGTTTCATCCAGCACCAGCCGCGCAATGCCTTGATAGAACGTGTCGTCGGGATCGTTCTCGTTGTCGAAATAGCCTTCCTCTTTGCCGTCAGCCCCTTTGGGCTTTTCAGCAGGCAGGCCCAGCGCCAGGCGCATGTAATATTCGGTGGAGCGGCCCAATTTCTGGATCTGCGCGCCGGCATCGTTGAAGTAATATTCTTTGGTCACGTTATAGCCGGCGGCGCGCAAGACGTTGCCCAGCGTGTCGCCGATGAAGCCGCCGCGCCCGTTGCCGATGTGCACCGGCCCGGTGGGGTTGGCGCTGACAAATTCCAGATTGATGGTACTACCCCGGCCCAGATCGACGGCACCCACATCCGGCCCGGCGTCGATGATGGTCCGCGCCTGGCGCAACAGCCATTCCGGCTTCAGATGAATGTTGATGAAGCCCGGCCCTGCCGTCTCGACCCGTTCCACTAGCTCATAGGCCGGCACCAGCGGTGCGGTCTCGTTGAGATATGCCGCCAGCTTTGCGGCGATCTCGCGCGACCTGGGTGGGCGCGCCAGCTTCAGCGCGATGGCGGTGGCGTAGTCGCCATGCACGACCTGCTGTGGCCGCTCCACTTCCACTTTGGGAATGCCGCTTTCCGGCACGTCCAGTTCGCCCCGCTCGTGCAGCGCGGCAATGGCAGCGGTGATCATCCGCTGGAGGGTATCGCGTATCATGAAGGAATCGCTCCTTTTCTGCGGCT
>JAJPKG010000065.1 GCA_021323815.1 Pseudomonadota bacterium | reverse complement strand
TATGTCATCAAGCCGTATCAGGATGAGCAACTGCTGACGACGGTGAGCGAGCTGGTGCCGGTGAAACCCAACGGAGAGCCGAAATAGAGCAGTTTCCTATGTCACAGCCATTGCCCCACGCCATCATGCGCTGGCAATTGCGCCGCTCGTTGCTGGAAAGCGAGCGGCATGCCACACAAGAACTGCTGGCCGACGCCCGCACCTCTGAGGAGCGCGAGGCACTGGCGGACAAGCTGCGCGACATCGAACGCAGCCTGCGCGCGATGGGGCCGGACCCATCACCGAAGATGGGGTGATGCTCCAAAGTGGAGTTACAGTGTCGTTATGCAAAATGAGCAGTAAAAGCTGCCCAGCGGAATACGGTAACCAGCACGGCTAGCCCCAACAACACAATGGGCATCATAAAATGGTTAGCAGCATCGCGGATGCGCGCGTGGGTGAACAATGCGCCAATCATGACCGCAGCCAACCATAAACCAGCCATGGCAGTGAACCACGGCAACGCTACACCAACCAGCAAACCCAGACTGCCAAGAACCTCCACGCCACCGACAACCGGGCGAAATGCCTGGGGAAGCTGCCAATGCTCAAAGTTCTTGACCTGGGTTTCCACGCCAGCAATCTTGCTGCCGCCTGCTGCAAGAAAAAATAATCCCAGCAGTACCTGTAACACAGAGATAACAATGTTCATGTTGGATCCCTTTCTTGTACCTTCCGCACACATCGCGCGGCAAATGAGTGCATGACAGCACTGAGAACGATTCTCTGTGATGTAGCATGCAGCATCAGACATCGGAGCGAAAGTTGATTTCGGCCTGAAAAAGGCCAAGAAAAGGCCACCACGCGGCAGCCCAAGCGTGGACTTTGCGCAAAAGCCAATGTTATAATTTTTCCCAATACGGTCGGAGAAAAGGGGAGAGCAAGCACATGGAACCTGTCATGCCTTACCCTTCCTCAACCGCAGCAACGACCCAGGTTCCTCCGCCGGATCGCTTGGTCCAACTGGTACGTGACGCGTTGCGGCACCTCCATGATCCTTTCGCGCTGCAAACCCATCCACTTGCTCAGTTACTCGTTGAAGCAAAAACGGAAACGGGAAGCCGGGGCAAAGTCCTCCAACGGGTCCTTTTAGAAGCCGTGGCTGCGCTACAACCCTCAGGTGATTCCCCGGATGTCAAAGCCGCCCGGCGATTTGACCTGTTGACATCGCGCTATGTAGAAGGGCTTGACATCGATGCAATCTTGGATAAACTTGCCATCAGCCGTCGTCAATATACCAGGGAGCATCGACAAGCATTAGATGCTGTAACCTCGTTTCTGTGCGATTCACGCCCGCGTGCTGTTCCATCATTGCCTGTTTCATTGACCCAATCGCTGTTAGCGGCCAAGCATGTGTCGCTTCCTTTAACCAGTTTTATCGGACGTGAAGACTTGCTGGCAGAAATTCTTGACATAGTTTCCAACGTCCGTTTGCTCACGCTCACCGGCGCGCCTGGCAGCGGAAAAACGCGGTTAGCGCTGCATGCCGCGCATGCGTTACAACAACAAGATGATACGCGGAATGGCGTTTTTCGTGATGGCATTCTCTTTGTGCCGCTCGCTGATCTTGCCGCACCAGACATGGTGATTCGCGCTATCGCTCAACGAATGGGGCTGATGGAACATCCCAATGTTTCTTTGCTTGAATCGGTGGAAACGATGATCGCTGAGCGATCGATGCTGCTTGTGCTGGATAATTTTGAGCATGTCCTCGATGCTACCCCGGTTCTTTCGCGCCTCTTGACGGCTTGTCCGCGTCTGCACATGCTTGTCACCAGCCGGGCATCCCTTCGCCTGGCAGGCGAACACGAGCGATTCATCCCACCGCTGGACGCCTTGCAATCTGGCGCGACAGGGTCTATTGAGGAGATCTCGCGCTCTGAAGCCGTTCGCTTATATGTTGATCGCGCGCAGGCGGCACATCGACATTTCCGTCTTACAGAGCAAAATGCCCCGGACATCCTCGCTCTCTGCCAGATGCTGGACGGTTTGCCCCTGGCAATCGAGCTTGCTGCGGCGCGCTGCCGGCTGTTTTCGCCGCGCGCGCTGTTGCGCCGCATCACGCACGAACTGCCTCAGAACGATCCGCTGCATCGCCAGAGATCTGCACTCCACGTGTTAGGCTCTGGCGGGCGAGACGCAGCCGCGCGCCAGCAAACGCTTTACCATGCCATTGAATGGAGTTTTCGGTTGCTGTCACCACATGAGCAACAAATCTTTGCTCAACTCAGTTGCTTTGTCGGCGGTTGGACGTATGAGGCGGCTGAAGTCGTGTGCGAATGCGCCGGAGCGCCACTGATGGACGGCATCTCGTCCTTGATTGAAAAAAGCCTGATCGTGGTGCAAGACGTGATGGATGACGAACCGCGATTGAGCATGTTGAGAATCATCCATGAATTTGCGCGGGAACAATTGGCCAAGTTCCCTGAGCTTGGCGAACGTGTTCAGCGGCGACATGCGCTGTATTACCTGCGCCTGGCGCAACAGTTTGAAACGGCGCACTGGGGAGCTGACCAGGCAACATGGTTGCGCCGGCTGTATGATGAAGTGGATAACCTGCGCGGGGCACTGGCCTGGGCGCGGGATTCCGGGAATGTGGAGCTTGCCTTACACCTCGGCGGCGCACTGCAAATGTTTTGGTTCGAGAGTGG
This sequence comes from Pseudomonadota bacterium, assembly GCA_021323815.1. Taxonomy (GTDB): domain Bacteria; phylum Chloroflexota; class Ktedonobacteria; order Ktedonobacterales; family JACDGC01; genus JAJPKG01. The sequence continues at coordinate 3,838 of JAJPKG010000065.1, read as the reverse complement.
TGGGCGCGCGGAAGGTTGTGCATGGCTCGAAAGCCTTCTTCAGCGAGCTTCGCCTGCGCATCGCACGTCGGGTCGCGCGACGGCGCTCACCGGCGCGGCATTGTGCAATTGGGGACTGGGAAATTTACTGCTCAGCCAGCAGCAAAACGAAGAAAGTTTAAGCATTTGCCAGGAATTGCGTGATCTTCGCGGCATGTGCCGCGCCCTGCAAGGTCTGGCAGTGGTTGCCTCGGAACAGGGAGATTTTTCCGCGGCGCGCCGATTGACTGAGCAAACACTGAGCGCAGCGCGAGAAGCGGACGATATGCCATATATCGCCCTGGCGCTCCACGGTCTGGCGATATATGCCATCCGCGAACGTGATGAAGCGACGGCCCTCTCAAGAATCGAAGAAAGCAGGCGTATCTGGCAGAAATTAGGCAGCACAAGATATCTTTCGTTGACATCAAACAACCTGGGAAATCTCGCGCGGATACAAGGACAATATGCTGAGGCCGCGTACCATTATCAAGAAAGCCTGGCACTTATCGGCGAAGATGGACCAGCAGGGTGGCGTGGCCTCTATCTGCAAAATCTGGGGCATGCCTTCCGCCATCTGGAAAAAATATCCCAATCGCGCGATTGCTTTTTGCATGCTTTGCGGCTTTTTCACCAGGTGGGAGACCGCCGGGGGATGGCGGAATGTGTCGCGGGATTCGCCGGGCTTCTGGCACAGAGTCACCTGCACCAAGCCATTCAGCTTTTTGGTGCCGCTGACGCCTGCATGACAGCATCTGGCATGCAACGGAATCCTTTCCATCAGCAGGATGTTGACCAATTGCGGGCTTTGGCGCATCTGCAACTGGACACTGAAACATTCGTCACGCTGTTCACGCGAGGAACAAACATCCCAATCGAGCAGGTGGTGACTGATATTCTGGATGAGCATTTGCCCTATCGTCGTTAGATTATTGCTCGTCAAAGGAGCACTCCTGCGGGTGCGCTAGGGGCAAACAGTTCATTTTGCGGTTACATACCCTGACTAATGCAGACACCAGCATGGTCCATTCCATTGATTTTCACGCCGCTAGCGGTCAAACCGTTTCGCGCTGCGGGCCTTTGCTTTGGCCGCTTCTTCTTCGCGGTTTTTCGGTGGCGCGTTTGTCTTCAGCAAGGCGAGCAGCGTTGTGGAAGCAGTGGTAACTGCCTCCACCGCCGCTAGGAACGCGGCCTCATTCGCCTTTGAGGGTTTGTTGACGCCGCTCACCTTGCGCACATATTGCAGCGCCGCCGCGCGGATCTCTTCTTCCGTCGCCGGCGGCTCAAGGTTGGCCAACGATTTGATATTCCGGCACATATCCTTCGACTTTCTCTCTCCCCCTCTCCAGCAAAGCTGGGGAGGGGGCCGGGGGCATCATCTCTTCGCGCGCTCATATTGTGCCGGCCATGCGGCCTCTTGTCGCAGTTCGGCCAACGCCAGCAGCGGCCAGTGCGGATTGCGCAACAACTCGCGCCCCAGCGCCACCAGATCTGCCTGACCGGATCGCACGATCTGCTCGGCTTGCTGCGGCGAGGTGATCTCGCCAACTGCGATGGTGGGCATGCCTGCTTCGCGCCGCACGCGCTCCGCGAACGGCACCTGATATCCAGGGCCGGTGGGAATTTTGGCCCCCACGACATTGCCGCCGCTGGAACAATCGAGGAAATCGACACCATCCTCTTTCAAGAGCCGAGCCAGTTCCACCGTTTGGTCCAGGGTCCAGCTTGGGCGCGTGGGATCGTCTTCCAACCAATCCGTCGCAGAGACGCGCACCACCAGCGGCAGCTCGCGCGGCCATTCCTGGCGAACGGCGCGGGCGACCTCGCGCACCAGGCGCGCGCGGTTGGCAAAAGCGCCGCCATAGGCATCGGTGCGCGCATTGCTGACCGGCGAGAGGAATTCATGCAGCAGATAGCCGTGCGCGGCGTGGATCTCGATGATCTCGAAGCCCGCTTCTCTGGCGCGGGCCGCGCTCTGGGCAAAGGCAGCAATGATGTCGTCGATCTCACCAACGGTCAGCGCGTGGGGCGTGGGGTAGCCCTCGGCAAAGGGGATGGCGCTCGGCCCCACCACCGGCCAGCCGCCCTGCGCAGAGCTGAGGGGCTGGCCGCCTTCCCAGGGACGTGCCGTGCTGGCCTTGCGCCCCGCGTGCGCGAGTTGGATGCCCGGCACCGCGCCTTGCTCCTTGATGAACGCTGTAATCCGCGCCAGCGGCGCGATCTGCGCGTCTTCCCACAAGCCCAGGTCTTGCGGGCTGATGCGTCCTTCCGGCGTCACCGCCGTCGCCTCGGTGAAGACAATGCCCGCTCCACCACGCGCCAGCGCCCCCAGATGCACCAGATGCCACTCGGTCGCCCGCCCGTCGCGTGCTTCCACCGAATATTGGCACATCGGCGACACCATGATGCGGTTGCGCACGCGCACGCTGCCCAATTGCACTTTGTCGCCTAAATGCGCAGGGGAAACCGCGCTTGACACCACTTCGCCGGTTCTCTCACGCTCAACTATCGTCACGCTTCATCACCTTGCTGATTTTTTTTGAGAAGGCACGCCCTGCGGCGCGCCTATTACTTCAAAAAATATAGCATAGATGGTGGGCACATTGCTACCTTCTCTTGCGGTGACAATCATCTGGCATCGCGCTCATTTTGCTTGAGGCGTATCTTAGAAGCAGGATCACCGCCGCAGGGAGGCAAGGGATTATGAGCACACCATTTCGCCAGGCACCGGAACCCCTGGCGCGCCTGCGCCACCATGACGGGCAGGTGGTCATTCGCGTCATCGGCGTGGGCGGCGCGGGGGGCAATGCCGTTGCGCGCATGGCCGAAGACGACATCAGCGGTGTGGAATTTCTCATCGCCAACACCGATGCCCAGGCGTTGCTCGCTTCGCCGGTGTCGCGTCGCGTGCGGCTGGGTGAGGCGCTCACGCGTGGGCTGGGCGCGGGGGGAGATCCCGCCGTCGGCGCGCGGGCGGCACAGGAAAGCCTGGAAGAACTGCGCGCCATGCTGCGTGGGTCGGATCTGGTCTTCGTCACGGCGGGAATGGGCGGCGGCACCGGCACCGGCGCGGCTCCCGTCATTGCCCGGCTGGCACGGGAACTGGGGGCGCTCACCGTCGGCGTTGTCTCGACGCCCTTCCGCTTCGAGGGCGCGCGGCGGGCCTACATCGCCATGCGCGGGATCGAAGAACTGCGCCCACACGTCGATACGTTGATTGTCGTCCCCAATGAGCGGTTGCTGGCGATTGTCGATCATCATCTGCCCTTCACTGCCGCGCTGCACACGGGGGATGATATTCTGCGCCAGGGTGTGCGCGGCATCAGCGATCTCATTACCATCCCCGGCCTCATCAATCTCGATTTCGCCGACGTGCGCTCGGTCATCGCTGAGGCCGGAACGGCATTGATGGCCATCGGCGAATCCTCCGGCGACCGGCGGGCGCAAGACGCCACCCAACGCGCCATCGAAAGCCCCCTGCTGGAACGTGACATTCGCGGGGCACGGCGCATTTTGTTACATATTGCCGGAGGTGCAGATCTCACACTCATGGAGGTCGCCGAGACCGCGTCGCTGGTGCAATCGCTGGCGCATCCCGACGCCGCCATCATCTTTGGAACTGTGCAAGATGACCAGTTGACCGGCACCATGCGCGTCACGCTCATCGCCACCAGTTTCGCTGAAAGCGACGCCCGCGCCCAGGTGGCAGGAGCGGTCACACGGCCTCTGCTGGCGCAACCAGAAGCCGACGTGCTCACCCCTGAAGCCCTGCTGGGCGATGCGTGGCCCTTGTCGCTCAGCGCGCCCATCAGCGAAGAAC
>JAJPKG010000020.1 GCA_021323815.1 Pseudomonadota bacterium | reverse complement strand
CTCTCATCCTGCGTGCTGTAGCCCAGCGTCGTCGCCGGATACGCTGTGCTGCCATCATCCCCGTATTCTTGAATCGTCGTCAGGTCCAGGTAGCCTGCGGTGGATTCCTGTTTGCCGGTCGCGCTGTCCTTGAACTGCACCGGCCCAGACTGCTCATAACTGAGGCGATAATCGCGCAACGTCTCCCAGGTGCCGCTTTCCATCACCTGCACATCGATATCGTTCAAGACAAACGTGTGCTGCACTTCGGGCGCGCCGATGCCCCCGCTGCCGCTGAGATCCAGCGGGTCGTCGCAGCGCAGGTTGCTGCCCGTGTTGCAACCGCTGGGCGAATTGGTCAGGCGCGAGGGGCTGTGGCTGGAAGAGAACCACACGCGATATTGCGGTGCCCACTTGTTGGGTGGCGTATCGCCCGTGCCGCATTCGGTGCTGCTGTTGGTGCAGGTGGGCGAGTCCCATTCGATGGCGCTGAGCACCGTGTCACGCGGATAGGTGTAGCTGGTGCCATTGAAGGTGGTGCTGACCATGTCCTGCGCGTAGCCGATGTGGACCTGATTGCCTTCGGGACTGGTGATGAGATCCAGATACCAGGCCGAGATCTCCATGCCGACATTGGGCACGTAGTAATATTGCAGCGCATTGCTGGTGCAGCCGAACTCTTCCATCACCCCATCGGTTTGCCAGACGCGGAAGCAGGGGGGTGAGGTGGGCATGCCCAGGTTGATGCTGCTGGGCATCGAATAGATTTTGAGGTGGGCATCATCGGCGGTTTGCCATTGTTGCACCGTTTCTGTCGGCTGATTCGGGCTGTCATCATAATAGGTCGCAAAATTCGTATTGGGGGGAATGAGGTCGGCGCTGGTACCAAAGGGATCAATCAATTGCCAGCTATCTTCATACAACTGCTTGCTATTATTGACCTGGACGTTATGCTCCGACCAACTGATCGCGCCCAGGCCCATCGACCAGCCTTCCCCCACCCAGGGAGCCGCGCCGCGCGGATCGTGCTGGGCATTGACGGCGGCGCTGTCATAGGCCAGGGTGATGTTGGGCAACGTTCCCGCCGGCCCATTGGGCACATCGACCTTGATGCCCTCGGTCACCGAACCGGCATTGAGATCGACGCTCAGCGGGTTGGGCGCGCCAAAAAAGGGCTGATAGGTATACGTATCCCAGGTCACGTTTGTCAGCGGATAGCAATAGGGAGAGCAGGTGGCCTGGGGTTGCAATGCTACTTTTGCGCCGATGTGGGGCGCAGGGGTCGCGGTGGCTTTCGTCACCGGCTGAACGGGCTGGCGCGGGATGTGAGTATCCAATCCCCAGGTCACGGAGAGCGTGTGTTGCTTGGCATCATGCATGGCAGCCTGGGTGCTATACGGACCCTGCCCAGCGGCGGAGCCGCGCGGCACGCTGCCATTGAAGACGACGAAAGCATGATCCAGCGCGAAATCACCTTCTTTGCCATAATGCAGCGTCAGGGTGGCGGCTTTGCGCAGCCCATACGCCACCCCCTGACCGTTCCCGTTGAGCAATTGCAGTTGATAGGTGCCGAACGAGATGATGCCGCTGCCCCCCGCGTTGGAGCCAGCGGCGGGAGCGATCTGGCTGACATGCAGATGGATGCTGCCCCCGGCCAGGGCGACATCGGAAGCGGTGATCGCCCCGGCAGGGATGGTGATCTCCAACTTGCCGTCGTTGCTCAGATAATGGGTGCCGTGGCTCGGATCGAGAGCAAGGTCGGCGGGGTGCAAGCTGGGCGTGAAGAAGTGGCTGATGGGTTGCAGGGACGATTTGGCGACCGAGGCAGGACCGTGATCGAGATTGGGCACGTGGATGACCGGCTTGCTATGCAGGCGGGGATTGGCCTGGTTGGGCTTATGCTTCACCGCCGGATGCGCCAGTTGCGCCAGCACGGCTTGCGCGTGCGCGGTGGTCGCCTGCAAGAACGCATCTGACAGGTTGAACACCAACACGCACACCAGAGCTACTAAGCCCATCTGGAATCCCTTGTGCTGCATCAGCTTGGTACCCTGCATCGCCTTGTCCCTCTCGTTGGCCAAAAACCCTACAACCATGCGAGCACCCGCGCGCTCGCCTCTGCTTCACAGGATACCTGACCTTTCGCCGTTTGTCCCTCCCCCCAAGGGAGTGGAACAGGAATAGAACACGAACATCGTTACACAACCCCTTGCAGATAGTGGAAAAGGCCGATCTCCTCCGCCATGCGGACGGCTTTCATCGGCTGGTGCGCCCCCAATTTCCGATAGAGGTTCTTGCGGTGATATTTCACGGTCTCCTTGCTCACCACCAAGTGGCGCGCCATCTCCAGCGGGGTGAGTCCCATTTTCAGCAGAATCACCACTACGCGTTCGCGCGCTGTCAGCGGGCGTGGGGCCAGCATCAGGGGGTGCTCGCGCCAGAAGCGGTGATAGCAATGCTGCTCCACCGCCTCAATCACCTGGCTGCATGACTGCGCAATGGCCGTGATCAAGGCATCCGTTTCACCTTGTGTGATGGGGGGCGGGACTAAATATCCATAGATGAAACTGTGGGCGATAATAGGAAACGCAAGATCCGCGGGAAGATCAGGGGGCGTGGCGAAGACAAGCGATACGTGCTGTGCCGATACCTGTGCAACGGTCTGGCGTAAGGTTGCACTCAGTGAGGCCGGCGCTGCACGCAAGACGGGGAGAAGGGTCTGGAACACCGGGAGAATCGCATCACACCCGGAAAAGGATGATGCGCGCGCTGAGTACCGCGAGCGATTCCGCTCTGCATCGAATGCCACGTGAAATCTCCTTGAAGAACGTGAGAACGAAACCTACATGATGTGATCCCGCGCAACGGAGTAGCTTGTATATACCCTGGCCCCTCTCTGCTTGTCAAGGGGACAGGGGGGAATGCGCCAAAACTCGTACACAAGACACTCGCTGTTGTCACGATCAGTGCATCCTTCTCCGTCTCCATCTCTGCTGGGGAGGGGCCACGCCGATATGCTATGCTGCGATATCGCACACCAGGGAGGCTGAACCATGTCATTGCGCGAGCGAATGAGCGATGACGGGGCGACATTAGCCTTGCTGGAAGACGCGGTGCGCCAGAGTCGGGTTGATGAGACGGAGCTGGTGCTGGCGGTGGTGCAGCGCGGGGTGACGCGCTGGATTCGCCGTGCTCGCTGAGCCGGTGGCGGCTCGAGGGGCGATTTTGCGCAATCGGGTGCGCCGTGTGCCCCATCTCGCCCGCCCGATGCATCGTCGCCAGCGGCAGGGAGGTCGCGACCAGGAAGGGGATCACCAGCGGGCTTCTCCCCAGCTCCTGCCTGTCACAGAGCAGGTCATCAAGCAAGCTAAGATGGTGCAAGAAGCGCTCACTCAGCAGACCACCGGGGCAGCCCAGCGACGGCGAGAGCCAGCGCGCCGGATGCTTCCACGCATGCAGCAGGGCATGTACCAAACGCGCCACCGTGTCCTTGCTCAGCAACCGCTTCCTTCCCGCGAGAAGCTCGTCAGCCGCTGTGAGCCGCACACGCGCATCATTGCGCGCCTGAAAGCTGGCATGCGCGTGGCATGTGGGCAACACATGGTGCTGAGCGAAGTGGACGGGGGCATCGTCACACGCTGGCATCTGCTGGAGCATGCCACCGAGGGTGGCGAACTCCTCCCCGCGCTCCCGACCCATCAGCGCCAATGTGGCCATTCACCCCGTGTGGTCGCTGGGGCTCGGGGCGATCAGGCGGAAACGAACCAGCGTAGCACACACGAGCACGGCGTCCCCCTCATCGCGATTCCCTGAAGTGGCACATCGCCATTGAGGCCTTTGATGCGGAGATGACCCAGTGGCTGGCTCACGGCTTGTCCTCGGCGCGGATGGTGGAGCTGGCACGAGCGTATCCTGAACATCCCTATCAAGGCGGCAACACGACCTTTTTCACCTACGTGCGCCGTCGGCGGCGGCAAGGAGGGCAATGGACGCTGCGTGATGCGACGGTGCGCGTTGAGGGGCTGCTGGGCAAGTTCCTGCAAATCGATTGGGGCGCAGTGCGCGACTTCCCCTTCAGCCAAGCCGAACACAGCAGCGAAACGCGCTATTGCTTTGCCGCCTGGCTCAAATACCGCCGCGCCATCTTTGTCAGCTTCCAGCAGGACATGCGTGAGGAAACCCTCTGAGGCAGAGCGAGCTGGGGTTATGCCGTTTTACCGAAAGCCCGTAAAGCCGCTGAGGCTGTAGCCCATGCGGATGCAAGGGCAGGCAAAGGCATAAGAGGGAGGTTGTACCCTTGACAGCCTCGCGCGTGGTATGCGACATGCTGCATGAAACCGGTGCAAAACGATCCCTCCT
>JAJPKG010000436.1 GCA_021323815.1 Pseudomonadota bacterium | reverse complement strand
GCTTGCCGAGAACGGGATGCCCGCCGCTGGCGAGCACGGCGCACAGCATATAAACCGCTACCGTCATCAGGCTTGGCCCTGGGTGCATCAGCGCCCACGCGCCCGCCAGCCGCGCTCGCAGCATCATCGTTGCATCTCCTCATGTTCGCTCCGCCAGCAACTCACGAGCGACCTTGCGATCATCCCAGGGAATTTTTTCGGTGCCGATGACGATGCTCTGTTCGTGGCCCTTGCCGCAGAGCACGACGGTGTCGCCGGGTTGCGCAAGGGCAAAAGCGCGGGCGATGGCTTCGCGCCGCCCTACCTGGCAGATGAAGTCTCGGTCTTCCACCGCGCCGGCCTCGACGGCCCCAGCGGCGATCTCGCGCAGGATGGACATGGCGTCCTCAGTGCGCGGGTCTTCGTCGGTGATGACGAAATAATCGGCATACTCAGCGGCGACGGCACCCATTTCGGGGCGCTTGGTGCGGTCGCGGTCGCCCGCGGAGCCGAAGACGGCGATGAGGCGATTTTTTGTGAGCGGGCGCAAAACGGTGAGCACCTGCTTCAAGCTTTCGGCGGTGTGGGCATAGTCCACAATGACGGCGAAATCTTGCCCGGCCTGGATGCGCTCCATGCGACCGGGAACGCCGCCGAAGTCGGCCAATGCCCGCGCCATCTGCTCCGGTGTTGCGCCTTGCGTCCAACAGGCGGCGATGGCGGCCAGACAGTTCGCCACGTTGAAGCGCGCCACCAGGGGAGATTCCACATGGAAGGTGACGCCGTCGGGCAGGGTGACATCGAAGCTGTTGCCGGTGTCGCGCGAAACGACATGCTTCGCGTTGACATCCGCGCCCGGATTGTCGATGCCATAGCTGACGATGGGCGCGCGGCAGAAGCGCGACAGGAAAGCATAGCTGGCGTCGTCGGCGTTGAGGATGCAGGCGCGCGGCACAATAAACGGCGGGCCGGGGATCTTCTGGTAGGCGGGATCGATGCGCTCGAAGAGCATCGCTTTGGCGCGCCAATAGGCTTCTTTCGTGCCATGCACTTCCAGGTGCTCGCTGGTGATGTTGGTCACGACCGCCACATCATACGCGATGCCCGCCAGCCGCTCCAGTTCCAGCCCGCTCGACGTGGATTCGATGACGGCGTAATCCACACCCTCGCGCACCATCTGCGCCAGCACGTCCTGCAATTCCGGCGCTTCCAGGTTGGTGAAGCGCGTCTCGTTTTCCATGCGGCGCGGGCCGATCTTGAAATCGACGGTGCTGGTGAGGCCGCTGGAATGCCCGGCGGCATCCATGATGGCGGCGATGAGGTTGACGGTGGTGGTCTTGCCGTCGGTCCCGGTCACCCCGATGACTGCCATGTGGCGCGACGGCTGCCCGGCAAACTCGCAGGCCAGTAGTCCCACCGCCCGGCGCGGATTCCGCACGCGGATATACGCTACGTCCAGCGGTACCTGCAATTCATCCAGCGGGCGCGAGCCGACGATGGCGACCGCGCCGCGAGCGAGCGCATCGGGGATGAACTGGTGGCCGTCGGCTTTGCTGCCGGGGCGCGCGACGAAAAGCCACCCCGGCTGCACATCGGCGGAATTATATGTGACGCCCGCGACCTCAACGGACTCCGGCGCACGGCCGAACACTTCCGGCGTCTCATCGGTGCCGTCGAAGCCGCGCAGCAGTTGAGCAAGCAGCATATCTATGATATCCTTCTTTTCCGTGTCATTCCGCGAATAATTTCCGTGTCCCGTCGCTTCGTCTCAATCTCGCGGGCGGGTGGCGCGGCGGCGTTCGGCGGCTTCCCAGCGCTCGCGGTCTTCGTCGGTTTCCAGGATCAAGGGCGGCGCGGGGATGGGGTTGCCGGCCTCGTCGATGGCAACGAAAACGAGGTGGCACGTAGCGGTGTGGGTGACGACGCCGGTGATGAAATTTTCGGCATGTACCTGGCATTCCACCTCAATGGACGAGCGCCCAACATACGTCACACAGGCGGTGACGGTGACGAGATCGCCGATGTGGACGGGAGCCTTGAAGCTCATGTGATCGACGGCGGCGGTGACGCAGCGCGATCGCGCATGGCGAATCGCCGCCGCGCCGCCCGCCTCATCCACAAAGCGCATGATCGCGCCGCCATGCACGTTGCCATAGCCGTTGGCGTCGGTCGGTTGCATGGCCCGTGCCATAATCACCCGGCTCTGCGCCGGCGTTTTGCCTTCCACTGGTTGGTCCCTTTCTGGTCGGGCATGGTTGCGTAAGAATAGGATAAAAAGGACGGGAACGCGAAGGTCACGAAGGCAATGAAAGGACGCGAAGATTCTTGAAAGGAACGAAGAACAGGGAGCTTCTTCAAAATCTTTTGTTCTTTTCGTGTCTCTTCGCCATTTTCGCGGTCTTCGTGTCTCGTCCCTTTATTCTCAATGATGTCTCTCCCTCATGATATCATGCTGAGGTACGCATGCAAGAAAGGGTTGTGCTCATGAGCAAACGCCGCGATGCCGCCAAACGCGCCGAACGGGAACACACGCCGATCCCTGCGCTGTGGGATGACCGCGATCAGCGCATGCAATCCCTGAACCAGGCTGAACCGCAGGCTGAAGACGTGGCGTTGAGCATCCGCGATAGCTTATATGATGTCATCCCGCTGGGCGCGCTGGAACGCGATCTGATCAACACGCGGGCGTTTCTGCGCTTGCAGCAGATCAAACAGCTGGGGTTCGTCTATCGCATCTGGCCGGGGGCGACACACACACGCTATGAGCATAGCCTGGGGGTGTATTATCTGGCATTGCGGGCGTTGCGCCTGCTGCTGGGACGGCGACACGCGGGGTTACGATTGAGCAAGGGCGAGCAGGCGATGCAGGTGCCGCGCCTGTTGCGGGCGGCGGCGCTGCTGCACGACATCGGGCATTATCCCTTCTCGCATGCCATCGAAGAACTGGGCTTTCCCATTGAATCCCATGAGCGCGTGGGGCGGCGCATCATCACCACCGGCGAGGTAGCGGACGTGTTGCAGCGGCATGGCCTGGAGCCGGCAGCGGTGGCAGATCTGATCGATCTGCCGCGCGGGCAGGAACATCGTGGGGCGCAGCGGGTGCTGGCGCGGCTGCTGAGCGGCGCGCTGGATGTCGATAAACTGGACTATCTGCCTCGCGATGCCCGCGCCTGCAATGTGCCCTATGGCGGCGTGGATGTGACACGGCTGCTGGGCGCGCTGCGCGTGGAAGGCGTGGGCGATGACGCGCGCCTGGCGGTGGACGCGAAAGGCATCAGCCCACTCAATTCGCTGGTGCACGCCCGGCAAGAGATGTTCGACAATATCTATTGGCATCACACCGGGCGAGC
>JAJPKG010000140.1 GCA_021323815.1 Pseudomonadota bacterium | reverse complement strand
TTCGGCATTCTGGCATTAATCATGATGACGCTGCTGGCGGGATGCAGCAGCGCGGCGACGGCGGCAAATTCGACCACAGTGGATGGCAATACCTGCGCGCCCTATCCCCCCGGCAGCGGACCCTATACTTACGTCGCCATCGGCGCGTCCGACGCGGTGGGCATCGGCGCGAACTGCCCCGCCACACAAGGCTATGTTCCCCTGCTAGGGCGGCGCATGCCCCCCCACACCCGCGTGGTGAATCTCGGCATCGGCGGCGCGACGGTGCGTGTGGCGCTGGCAGATGAAGTGCCTGACGCCCTCGCCGCCAAACCCAACATCGTCACCGTGTGGCTTGCCGCCAACGATTTTCGCGCCATGGAAAACGGCTCGCTCACCCTGGCGACCTACACCCAGCAGCTTGATCAACTGCTGAGCAAGCTCCATCAGGGCACCAGCGCCCATATCTACGTCGCTAACCTGCCGGATCTCACCAAACTGCCCTATTTCATCAACGGCAAGGTGCCACTGCCGGTCATCGCCGCTCAAACTCAGGCGTGGAACGCCGCCATCGCCGCCGAGATCATGAAATATGGCGATATCCCCGTCGATCTCTACCATAGCTCGATTGGTATCCAGCGCGACGACATCTGGATCGACGGCTTCCACCCCAGCACCAAAGGGTATGTCATCCTGGCGAATGCGTTTTGGACCGTCATGCAAGCGCATGGCGATCCGAAAGCATAACCCGATTTCTGAAATGGTCATGGTGGAATCTATGTCGGATGCCAGCTCAGAGGGAGTTCTGTTCCGAGCCGGGGGGATCTTGCCCCCGGCAGGCGACACCTACATCGCCGATGCCCTGGTGCAGACCTTGCGCCCGCGCTACCCGCGCCTGATCGCTCAGCTTGCGACTGTGCCGCAGGGCGAGCGGCACTTGCGGCGGATCGTCGATCTCGATCAATCCTGGTTGCGCCAGCAATTTTCGGCGCAGGCACCGGCGATGGTGGTGGAGCGCGTCACCAGCACTGAGCCTTATCTCACCGGCGCTACCCCAACCTATGACATCATCTATGCCGGCGGGGGATTGAACCTGCTGAATGCCGCCGTGATGGCCGGGCGCTATGGCCGCCGCGTGCTGGTCTTTGATCGCTTCACCGTTGGCGCGGTTCACCGCGAGTGGAACATCTCGCAAGAGGAGTTGCGCGAACTGGTTGAGGTCGGCTTGCTGACGCCGGACGAGATCGCGCAGATCGCCCAGCGGCATTACGCTGAGGGGCTGGTGCGCTTTCATGGCGAGGGCATTTGCGCTCGCCAGAGCGATCTGTGGCTGCGCGGCGTGTTGGATGTTGCGGTCAATGCCGACGCACTCACCGCGCTCTGCCTGCACAAGATTCGCGCCGCCGGCCCAGAGAACGCCATCCTCGATGAGATCACCTTCGAGCGCGCAGTGGTCGATGATCAGCGCGTGGTGGTGCTGGTCCGTGATGCTGAGGGAAATGAACGACGCTTCGCCGCGCGCCTGCTCATCGACGGAATGGGCGCGACCTCGCCTGTCGCCTGCCAGCTCAACTGCGGCGCGCCCTATTCGCTGGTCTGCCCCACCGTCGGCACCGTTGCGCGGGGCTATCGCGTCGATCCCGCTCGCTCCCCCGGCAGCATTGATCCCGCTCTCGGTGAGATCCTGGTGACGACCGAGCATGCCCGCGAGGGGCGGCAACTTATCTGGGAAGCGTTCCCCGGCCAGGATGATCAGGCGGCGATCTACCTCTTTTACTATGCCGAGACCGGCAAGAACCGCGATGCCCTGCCCGAATCGATCCTGCTGCCGCTGTTCGAGGAGTTTTTCACTCGCCTGCCGTCCTATAAAGACACCACCTCCGTCAGCATCATCAAGCCGGTGTATGGCTTCATCCCCGCGGGCTACAAGAATCCCGCGCTCAGCACGCGGGAGCGCAAGGTGCTGGCGTTTGATCGTGTGCTGAGCCTGGGCGATGCCGCCGCGTTGCAATCGCCCCTGACCTTTTGCGGTTTCGGCTCTAATGCCCGCAACCTGCGCCGCATCACCGCGTTGCTCGATCTTGCCCTGACGCATGACCGCCTGCATGCTGATGATCTGCGCCATATCCATGCCGCCGAGGCGGTTCCCGCACTGGCTCGCGCCTTCAGCAAATTCATGATCGCCAAGCCGCCCGAACGCGAGCGCCCCGAACAGGTGAACGAGACACTCAATGTCTTTTGCGGCCTGCTCAACCAGCTTGGTCCGCGGGCCGCCCGCGAATTCTTCCAGGACCGCGTGCGCTGGTGGGATTACACGCAACTGGTGTTGCGCACCGCCGTCGCTTATCCGCGCATCTTTCCCTTGACGTTTCGCACGCTCACCTGGAATGATGGCGCGGCCTGGCTCAGCGCCTATCTTGCTTTCACCGCGACGGCAGCTCGCAACGCGCTGGGCCGCGTCGCCCTGGAACCGCTCAGCCGCACCCCCGTGGCCCATCGCGCTGATGCCTGGCTGTGGCGGCGCGCTCCCCGCCTCGCATGGCGGCTGGCCGCTGCCGGTGCAGGATTGCGGCAGGCGCTGCGTGTGCGCGCTATGCCGGCTCCGGAGCGGGAGCATCCTATCCCAACATCGGCCCGATGAGCGTCATCAGCCGCGCACTGAGCGGCAGCCGCAACAGCGCAACGCATAGCGTGCCGGCTTTGGTTGTATACTGCGGGGGCGGGGCAACGTGACCTGCCCCCATCACTCCGCAAAGGATACCTTCATCCCCATGCAATTGCTCAAAATCCCCACCATGCTGGTGCGCGTGTGTTTCGTCGTCAACCTGATCCTGGGTGTCGCGTTCTGGACGGGCCGTCTCGATGCCGCGCAAGGGCTGCACATCCTGCTGGGCATCGTCATGGTGCTGTCGCTGTTCTGGCTGGCGGTGACGAACATCCAGCAAAAAGGCAGCCCCGTTATCACCGTCCTCGCCTTCGTTGACGGAATCGCTCTCTATGTTGTGGGGGTCGGTCAGGCGAACTGGCTGAATGGCTCGGCACACTGGCTGATCCAGGTGGTACACCTCCTTCTGGCGGTGCTTGCCATCGGCTTTGCCGAGATGATTTCCGCCCGCCTGCCCCAGGGAAGCCAGACGACACCGGCGGCGCGCTAGAGAGGCGGCGATTGATGCCGTTTGCGCAATGAGCGCGGCAACGCGTTGTCTGCCCCATGTTGGGGGCGTGCATCACCCGCCTGCTCCTCCGCGGTTTGAACCGCCGTCAATGGCGCGGGCATGCCCTGGTCCACCCGATAGGTGCGCCCGCTCCATTCCACGCCGCGCCCGCTGAGTTGCTGTGCCGCCACGCGCGCCAGCAGCGCCGTCATGATCGCCCCGCCGAGGGGGTGCGTCCATCCCCAGGCGCGGGCGTGGCGCATCTGCTTATCCAGATTCCAGCGATACGCCATGATCGCGGCGGTTTGCATGCTCCCCGCCAGCGCCAGCTTCCACCGGCGCGAGACGATGCCCGCCAGTGCCAGCACGAAGGGAACGATCGTCCCGATGGGCAGCCCCAGCAGCATCAGCGCGAAGATCAACGGCCCGCCCCGGCTGCCGGCATACGCGTTCTTGCTCCACCCGCGCCATTGCTCTGCAAGTGAGCGATACATGCAGACGCTCACATAGTCTGACGCGTCCACCAGCACCACGCGCCCGCCGTGCCGTTTCACCACCGCCGCCATGTCGCGGTCGTCCACCACGCTGCCGCGCAGGGCGGGCGAGGCATAGCCCCCCACCGCGTCATACATGGCGCGCCGGATGAATAAGAACTGGCCGTTGGCAATGGCCGTTTGTGCCTTCGGGTTCGCCACCCGCGCCGGAGGATATTGCGCCGTGATGCCCATCACCACCACCGGCAAGATGATGTGACTGGAAATATCGGCAAATTC
>JAJPKG010000087.1 GCA_021323815.1 Pseudomonadota bacterium | reverse complement strand
TTTCCCCTCCCCGCCACATTTCTCCTCAACGCAGCAATGCAAGGCAACATTTCACGTTCTCGGCGTGAACAATTTCACATTCCCTCTTGACACGGGCGAGCCATGCCGGTATGCTCAGGGGCAATCGGCAGGCGTCGTTGTTTGTGGGATTTGAGATCGCCATGTCCCCGCGCCGCCGGGCGGAAACAGCGAGGTTTCCATCACGCGCAGAGGAGTCGCCCCATGAACACCCCCCATTCAACGCGCATTGGCTGGCTGGTCTCGGCACTCATCACCAGCGGCACGGTCGCCGCATTCATCCTCGTCTTCTTGCTGCATCCCCTCGCCGCCGGGGCCGCGCCATCCACGCAGCACGCGGCGCAAGCAGCTGCCGCCCCGGTTCTCACCGGGCATCCCCAGATCGCGCGCAAGAACAACCGGTATAACGATGCCCTGGTGGCAAAGAAGCTCAGCCGCCTGCACAAGCTGGTGCGGCCACTGGACACCACCAATTACGTTGCCTCCCACTCCTATCCCGTCATCTTCGTTCACGGCTTCAACAGCAATGCCTCCATCGACTGCAAGGCATCGTATTGGGGAACTGCCATCAGTTTCCTGCACAACACCGCCGGCTGGCAGGGATCATTGGTGACGGTCGGTTATTACAAGGGCGACCACGACTGCGACGCCTACCTAGGCAACTACGCGGCGTTCTGCGCCAGCGAAAATGCCGGCAACCAGGGCACCACCAATGAGGATCTGCGCCATGTCAGTTGCGAGCTGGCATGGTACATCTGGGAAAATTACACCCAATACGGCATCAACGTGCAGTTAGTCGGTCACAGCATGGGCGGGCTGTTGATTCGCCAGGCGCTTTATGACACGCCCATCGACATCTATCTGCCGCCCTACCTGCTGGCGCAGGATGCCGTCACCATGTCCACCCCACACGGCGGCATTCCCATCGTCGGGGCGGCGTTTTTCATCTGCGGCAATTGCCTGCAAGCCGAGCAGATGCGCACCAACAATCCATTCTGGGAAACGCTCAACAGCTACGGGCAAAATCCGCAGGGGGCCGGCTGGGGAACAGACTGGACGATGTTCGGCAGTTCGTGCGAGTCGTGGTACAACGTCTTTGATCCCGGCGTGGACTGGCACTCGGCGCTGGACATGACCGGCGGTCACAAGACGGAATATCTCAACCCGCCTTGCTATGATCACGGCGGCTATCTGAAAGACACCTCAACCAGCTTCAACGCAGATGCCAACTGGTGCGATGGCTGCGGCGCGGATGTGGTCAGCAATTCATCGAAGTCGTGGCCGCGTTCGCTGGAAAACATGGCGCTGGCGCTCGACTCGCAATATTGGTGATCGGTCGTCAAAATCTTCGGCGCGGTGCTATGCTATAGAGTAGGGACAGATACATCATCCGTTCCACGCCTGGATAGGAGTCCGCATCATGAGCATCACCACCAATGCCAATCAGCTCAGCGCCCCGCGCATCTATCGCTATGTCACCCTGACCGCGTTCACCCCGGAAGGCGAGCCGGTGGCGGCGACCACCTGGTTCGCCGCCATGAACGGCAAACTCTACATCCGCCAGCCCGCCAGCGCCGGCGTTGTCAGCGCCATTCGCCAAAGCGGGCGCGTCGCCGTGCTGCCGGTAAACCGTTCCGGTGAGTCGCGCGGCGTGTCGGTGGCGGGCCAGGCGCGCATTGTGCCACAGTTCGAGACGTATGACGCCGAACGCGCCATCGACCGCAAATATGGCGTGGTCGCGGGCGTGTCGCACCTGATGAGCGAGAATCAAGGGCTGGGCGGCGACGTGATCCTGGAGATCACGCTTGATCCTGGTCCCGGCACGGATGAGCTGCTGGCTGAAGCAACGCCCGAAGCCGGTCATGCGCCCATCTCAACGCGCACGGTGATCATCGGTGCCGCGCTGCTCGGCGTCGCCAGCGCCCTCACGCTGCTGGTGGTGCGGCGCGTGCGCGGATAGCTGACCGCTGGCAGCGCAATAGCGGAGAGCGGCATCGTCATTCGCTCTTCGCTGAGACGCCATTGCGGGTGGTATCTGACGCGCAAAGGGCGAAAATCAGCAGAGCGGCCCGGTGGCGCGCCAGGGAACCGGAATGCCGTCTTCGTCGCGGACCGGCAACTGATCGAAGCATTCATTGATGCTGGAATGCGTCGCCACCGCGTTGAGATCCGCCCCGTAGACGTGCAGCGAGATCGCCAGGGAATCGCCCGCGTTGCGCACGCAGTGGATGTTTTCCGCGGGCGGCACCAGCGCACAGGTTGCGCCCGGCATCATGGTTTCAGCCTCGCCGGGGCGCAGCCACATCGCGCCGGCCTCGTCGCGCAGCAGATGATAGCGTTGCTCGTGTTCCACACCTTCCAGCACCCCCACCACGCACCAACAGATATGATCGTGAATGGGCGTGAACTGCCCCGGCTGCCACACCAGCGCCACCACCGAAAAACGCCCGCTGGGCGCGACCGCGACGAGATTCGGCGAATAGCGATCGGGCAGGGTTTTGCGATGTTCGGGGGCCAGCAGATCCGGCGTCGCCAGCAGGCGCTTCAGCCGCTCTTCCACGGCCTGCGCGATGACCGTTGAATCGTGTTCAGCCGCGATCGCTCGCTCCACGTCCTCAATGAAGGCGGAAACATCATAGCGGGCGAGATGGTGTTCCACTGGTTGCGCTGACGATTGAGCCATAGCAGCACCTCCTGTCGGTTATGTCGATAGTATAGCATGCGGGGGAATTGTTGAGTTCTCGCGCATCCATGCCGTTGTCGCACATCACAGAGCATTGTATTCACCACATTTTCCCATACCGCAGCTTGCTTTTCAGGGCGCGTGATCCTATGCTGTCCTCATTCGCGCGGCGCTGTCTTGGCTGATGAGCAGGCAGAAACGTCTGCGCCGGCGTCACCATTCTGGAAGGAGCAAGGGGTGTCTCATTCTCAGGCGCAAGGTTGATAGCTCATATCCCCCCTCTCACCGCTTGAAAGGGGGAAATTTGTCTTGGTTAGCGGGCCAATGCTTGACGCTGCCTGTGCTTGTTGCTAGAGTGAGACACAGCGATAAGAAAGGGGGCAGAGCGCCGGACAATGGCTTACGACGAATCCGACACACCGAATGATTTCGACCAATGGGGCGCGCCCTATGACGCCGATCAAGCCGCATATGGCTATGACGATGACGACTGGGACAATCTGGCGACCGAAGTGCGTCCCGTGCCCTTGATCATTCCCGGCGGGGCGACGCTGGTGCATAGCAGCGTCACCCCACGCGTGCGCCGGCGCTTTTCCACGCAATTTCTGGTTTTGGTGGTGACGGCTTGTGTGGTGGTGAGCGCGCTGTTCAGCGCAGGCGCAGTGGTGGCATTTTCATCCGGCGCGCTGCCTAACCCCTTCGGCGCGACCGCGCGCGCGATCGCGCAAAACAACGTCTCGTCCTTTCCGTATCGCGCCCAGCCCGGCGACACGTTTGATTCCATCGCGCAGCGCTTCGGCGTGCAGGTCAGCGGCATCTTTGAGTTGAACCATCTCACTATCGATCAAGATGTCATTGTCGGTCACATTTACCTGATCCCGGTGGATAAAAACTATGGCATCGGCTACACGCCGCCCTTTCCGCCCGGCGTCAATGCGTATAACATCCGCACACCACAGATCTTCATCCTCTCGAAAGATGGCTTTCAGTTCTCGGCGGTGGCTGGTTACACCAACGGCCCCAACGGCACCTGCCCGCAGGGATGGCAAACCTGGGGCAGCAATCCCGCACTCTATCAGTTCATCAATCCCGACATTCCCCCCGGCAGCAGCGGTGGCTCGCATTTCGCGCAGCGTTTCAGCTTTCACCACGACGGCGTCGATCTTTCGACCGGGCGCTCCGGCACGCCGCTCTATGCCGCGCAGGCCGGCAACGTCATCTATGCCGCGTGGGATAACGGCGGCGGCGGCTATACGGTGAAAATCAGCCATTGCGGCTGGGTCGGCACGTCGTATTCCCACATGGTGCAAGGCTCGCTGCTGGTTCACGTGGGCGAAAGCGTCAAGCAGGGCCAGGAAATCGGGCTGCAAGGTCAGACCGGCAACGCCTTTGGCCCTCACGTGCACTATATGGTCTGGTGGGAAAACATCCCCGTCGATCCCGTCTGCGCATATCCCGACGGCATCGACGGCGTCACGCTCAGCAGCGAAGGCGGTGCGTATAACGGCTGCCCGCCGAACCTCAACCACGACGCGTGGCCGTGAGGGAGAAAAAGTGTGTTAGAAAGGCATTGATCTTTGTATCAATGCCTTTTTGCTTCAAAAGAGAGTAATTTTAACGGGAGGGATAGTATGCAGCGACCACTTCCATCGCGTGAAGATAGCGAGAAACAGCGTCAGGAACAAATTCAGCTCAACCAAGCTATCATTGATTTGCTGAATTCATGGGAACAGGAAGATCCAGAAGAGCAGCGAGAAACGCTGGAATATCTGATGAAGGCGCTCGATGAGGATCGGCCATCTTCACGGAAATTGTTTTCATGATTGTGCTTTTGGATGCAGGTCCGCTTGGCCGTTAAATGCCCCCACAATGCGACAAGCGGCGACATTTTGGGCGCAAGCACGCCAACACGGTAAGCCAAGTGCGTCGGATCTTGCCCTTGATGCAGACGTCATCTTAGCCGCTCAAGCCACGACATTAGCTCGTCACGGTGATCCGGTCATCATTGCAACCACAAACGTTGGCCATCTATCTCGATATGCCCCCGCTGACTTATGGTCAAATATCACTGCGCCTCTCGCATAAATGCAACCTAACGCCCGCCGAGCAACTGGGGCCAATAATCATGCGTGCCGATGTAGATGCCGGCGAACAGCAGGATGATGGCAAAGATGACCGCGATGGTCGTCCAGGGAAAGGAACGTTTCTGCCTGGCCGGCGTCACAGGTTCGGGGCCGGAACGCAGGCGCGGGGCGGAATTGGTGGGCAGCGGCGGCAGGGAAGATGACGGGATGGCGGCATAGCCGTTGCCGCTGGAAGACTCCGCCCGGCGATCGCGGGGACGCGCGATGGGCGTGCCGCCACGTCGGCGTGGCTGGCTGATGGGCGCTTGCACCGGTGGTGGTGACGGCGGGACGACATGGGGCACCGATGGCTGAGGGCGCAACAGTGTCGGGGCCAGTTCCGGCGGCGTGCCGGCTGCCGGCGTCGCCACTGTCTGCGGCG
>JAJPKG010000345.1 GCA_021323815.1 Pseudomonadota bacterium | reverse complement strand
TGCCGGTCAGGGCACGCGCATGGGCGCGGGGCAAAACAAAATCTTCTTGCCGTTGCTGGGCCGCCCCATGCTGGTGTATTCCCTCGAAGCCTGCCAGGCGACGCCGGAAGTGGATGAATTGCTGCTGGTGGCGCATCCGCAAGAGGTGGAACGCTGCCGGGAGATTGTCGCCGCGCATGTGACGCTCGCAAAACCGCTGGCGATCATCTCCGGCGGGGCATCGCGCCACCAGTCGGAGATGTGCGCGCTCGACCACCTGCGCCCGCGCATCGCGTCCGGCGAGATCGCCCTGGTGCTGATCCACGATGGCGCGCGCCCCCTCATCGCCGTTGAGGATATTCGCCGTCTCATCGCCGCTGCCCGCGCATCAGGCGGCGCGCTGCTGGCCACGCCTGTGCCGTCGGGCGAGCGGATGGTGCGCGCCACCCCCGATGGCATCATCGCTGCCGATTTCTCCGCCCATTCCCTCTGGCGCGCTCAGACGCCGCAAGCCTTCTCCGCCGATCTGCTGCTCTGGGCCTATGATCAAGCCCAGTCAGCGGGCTTCGAGGGAACGGACACAGCGGCGTCCTTCGAGCGCGCCGGGTTGCCGGTGCAGGTCGTCGCCGCGCAACACCCCAACCTGAAAGTGACCACCCCGGAAGATCTGGCGCTGGCCGAGCAGGTGTTGCGCGAACGGAGTGACGCGTCACACCAATAGACTTTATTAGCAAGGCTACCAAGATAGCATATTTCTCCTATTTACCCGTGCTAACGGCGTTTTACTTATTGCATTTGGTCATCGTTTGCCCTATAATGGCACCCACCTGTAACAATACTGTTGATTTGCCAAGAAGGATGGTGCAGGGTGACAAACATTCCCGCTGATGATGAGAATCAATCTCCTGATCAACATCTTCCTCAAAACCTTTCAAACGAAAAAACCATTCAGCAACTCAGCGACGCGTTGTTTGATGCGCGCAGAAAGCACGATGAACTTTTAAGAACAGCAAAGGCGCACTTTAAACGCCTGATCGATTTGATTGAGCAATTTGAGCCTTTAGTTTTGCAAGGATTTACTGAGGAAACAAGCACAGAAAAAGGCATACATTACGCACAAAGCATGATGAAAGAATTGAATCGAATCCTCATCGTCGAAGGAATCGAAAAACATTCTCTCGAACCAGGGGGGATATACGAACCAGGCTATTACCGTGTCATAGCAGTCGAGGAGGACGCGGAAATGCCAGATAGGACGATTCTACGCGTTCATCGGCCAGCATATTTATGGCGAAACGAACTGCTGCGAAAGGGAGAAGTAATCGTTTCGCGGCAGGTATCTCAAGAATAAGCACCCACAACCCAAACTACCAATAGAAAGCAGGTGGCAATCATGGTGAAAGCAATCGGCATCGACCTGGGAACGACGAATACCGTTATAGCGATTGCCCGTTCTGGGCACTCAACACCAGAGCCATTTACTATGCGAGATGGGGGCAACCTTGAACGCTCAGCGGTTATTTATCATGAGGGCGGGTGGATTGCCGGCTCGATAGCGGAAGACATGTGCAAAATGGATCCAGATTGTTATATCCAATCAAGCAAGAGATTTATCGGCATAAACTTTCATGATCCACGAATCCAAGATGATATTCAACGTATGAATACAAATAACCAGCGGCCTCGCGTGATTGCGCCTGCCCAAGATGAAGCAGCAGTACGTTTTTGCATTTATCCACGTGACCGTGCGCCATTTTATATCTCGCCTACTGAGGTAGCGACCATCATCTTGAAACAGGCCAAAGCCGATGCAGAGGAAGCACTGGGTGAACCTGTTACACATGCAGTCATCACCGTCCCAGCATATTTTGATGCTGCACAAATTGAAGCTACACGCCAGGCCGGTGAAGCTGCGGGTTTTATTGTGCAACGTATCATCGAGGAACCTCTTGCAGCCGCAATAGCTTTTGGTGCTCAAGAAAGCGGCTTACAAGAAACGGTGTTAGTGTATGATTTTGGTGGTGGAACATTCGACGTTACCTTGTTGGAAATACACGCCAATCATTTTCGAGAATTGGCAAAAGGAGGCAATAATCATTTGGGAGGTGACGACTTTGATCAACGGCTTGTAAACCTCGTATCCAAAAGAGTCGCTAACTCAGGCTTAAATCTGGAGGCATCTGATACGCCCACGGCAGTTCACTGGGAATTACGGAGGCAATGCCGCAAGGCCAAAGAGAGTCTTTCACAGTTATCGTCTATCACTATCTATAAATCTGTTTGGAGCCCACATCCCCGTGCCGCTCAATGCCCTCTTGATGCAGTGGAAATAACACGTACCGAATATGAGCAGATTATCAGCGATCTTGTGGACGAAACGCTCAAAATTACCAAGCAGGTCCTAGCGAAATCGGGTAAAACCGTTGATAAGATCGATCGTGTTCTGCTTGTTGGTGGCTCGACATTTACTCCGCTGGTGCGTGAGCGTCTCCGTCAGCTCTTTGGCGCAGATAAAGTGAAGATTGGGATCAGCCCACTCCTTGCCGTTGCCTTTGGTGCCGCACATCTGGCGCTGTCTTTGCCACGAATGCAAAAATGTCCTAAGTGTCACGCAGAACAAGATGGCAGCAGTACAATCTGCGAGACATGTGGTGGTGTGCTTCCTCCTGTTAATCATTCATTGCCACAATATGTTGGCTCTCGCCCAGCCATCACCAGTACCATCGCCAAAACCATTGGCATTGCCACAGATGAAGGGGCATTCGTGCCTGTCATACGCCAAGGTTACCCCTACTCTCCCACGAACAGCTTTCAGTCTCCTGTCCAGAGACACACTTTTTATATTCCCGCTAATGGTGTGCATGGAATTCGGATTCCCTTCTACGAAGGTGAAGCATCTTTAGCAACCGATCCAGCTAATCACTATCTTGGAGAACTCCTCATCCGGGATCTTCCTGCTGGAATCACTCAGGGAGAAGAGGTTCTCGTTGAAGTTAGTGTGAATGGAGATCGTAGCCTCACTGGCAGAGCATTCGTCAGAAGTGCTGTCTATCCATTCCGACTCGACCCCGACCGTTTCAAGGGTGATCTTCTAGATAAAATAAATGAGGCACGCCAACTTTTAGATGCGGTCGAAGATGCAGAAACATATGCCCGACTTGAGACATTAACGAAACGCTCAGAGTCATTGCTTGCAAGCCAGAATATTCAACCAAACCAGGCAAGACTCTTAAAAGAGGAGTTACAGCGCGAAATGGAAGAAGCACTGAAAGAGCAGAGGGAAGAAACTGCGGCATTAGATCGACTTCGGTGGTATCTATGGGATGCCGATCTTTTCATAAGTGAGAGTAGTGAATGGATAGAATTGATTCCCGCTGTCACTGATCCTCTGTTACATCAACAACTCACCAATGAGAGCCAGTTACCCGCTATGTTGATGCCCCTCATTGCTCAGGGACGTAGTGCGATCATGACGGGCGACGAAGAAAAAGCTGACAAGATCGCTGAAAAAATATTTTATGCCTTACAATTGGCAGATATCTTGCTGACTCTTGCCCATTTCAGCCTCATCAGCAAATTGCCTGAGGATGTCTGGCACAATCGTCCTATCGTTGGTCTTGTCACGCGGGAAGAATTACAGCGCATCCGCGAGCATGGCAGCAGCCGCGAAGGTGGTCATAGCCCGGAAGCGACCCGCCAACATTGCAAAGAACTCATCACAACTCTGCTAGGACAGATGCGTGAATCCATCACCCAATCAGCCGTGGCGTTTCGTGAGCATCTTGAAAAAGGGAAACTTTACGAAACGATGTACTTTGCCACCTTCAACTGAGCCTGATTGATAATAGCCGAGAGGGGTTCGCATATCCGAGCCGGGAGGTCTAGCTCCCGGCGGATGTGCCATACGACCCTTTTGCCGATGTATTTGCAAGTAAAGTCACATCGCCTGCATGTGAATTTCCACCACGCGGGCACGGTCGCCGCCGCCAAAGATCAGCCGCGTGCCGTCGCGCAGTTCCACAGCGCGGCCCAGCGGCACGGGGATGGGGTTGCGCTCGTTGGTGGCGTCCACCATCTGCGGAATGGCCAGGTTTTGCAGCGACCACGTCTCGCGCCCGCGCACGCGTGGATCCAGCGCCCAGTGAAAAGCGGCCAGTGGCGCGGCTTCCACGCCGGGGCCGGGCAGCTTGCCCAGTTCCACGTGCCAGGTGTGCAACGTGCGCTTGGGCCAGCCCACCAGGCGGAAATCCACGGGGAAGACGGTGGAATTCGGTTTGCCATCCGGCTTGCAGAACGTCAGGATGGGGATCTGGCGCGGTCCCTTCGCGTCGGTGTGGCACCAGGGGCAGCGCGTGCTGCCGCCTTCCACGAAAACGAACGACTTCGCCTCGCAGTTCGGATTCGAGCACGGCAGCGTCTGATCATAGAGACGCACCAGCGCGCCTTCCCACTCTGCCGCCAGCGGGCGCTTCGACGGATGCTTCAGCCCCTCGATGAACGCGCGGGCAAAGAGATCCTGCATCTGCTTGCCCAGGATGCTCGATTTCAGGAACGGAGTCTTAGGCCGATTGGAATGATCCGTCGGATGCTCGATGTAAAGCGCGCCGCGTCCCAGCATCAGACGCTCGTCCTCGTC
>JAJPKG010000315.1 GCA_021323815.1 Pseudomonadota bacterium | reverse complement strand
GGCACCGAACAGGTAAATGACGGCGTTGCCCAACACCATCGCCAGCGCCATTGTCCAGGGCGCGCGGTCCCAGCCGCGCTCCGCCAGGAAGCCGACGAGCATTGCCGCCGCGATGAAACCGATCAGATAGCCGCCCGTCGGCCCAGCGAGAACCGCGAAGCCTGTGGTGCTGCCGGCGAAAAAGGGCAGACCGGCCAAACCGGCGGCGACATAGGCTGTCAATGCCAGGCCGCCGCGCCGCCAGCCCAGCGCCGCGCCTGCCAGCAGCACGCCCAGCGTTTGCCCGGTGTGCGGCACCGGCACTTGGTGATCGGAAATCTGCGCCAGGGCGGCGACAAAGACCGCGCCGCCGATCACCACCAGCACGTCGCGCAGCACGGCCAGTGCGGTTGTTTGAGGACGGGGATAGACGAGATCCGCAATGGTGCGAGTGGAAGTTGCCACGAAACTGATGTCTCCTCCAAGTGAATGGTTGTTCGCCAGAAATATTATAGATCAAAACCCTTGTACATCTGACAGCGCATCCATTCTTTCGCTTGCGAGTTTGTGCTTTTTGTGGTATCTTTCAAATATCGAAAAGGAGACCATTGTATGGCAACAGATATCACGCATCTGATTGAAGAGGCACAAGGAGCGCAACAACGTCTTGCGGATCAGGGTCTGCTCCAAGAGGCACAAATTATCGCCGAGTTGGTCAAAGAATTGACCGCGCTTAGCCCTCAGACAACCAAAGCCTTTTATACCACCAGTGAGGCTGCGCATATCATCGGCGTCACTGCACAAACGATCAAGAATTGGGTGGCGCGCGGCATTATCAAAGGCTATCGCCTGGGTGGTCGTATCGTCATTCCCGCTGATGTCGTGGATGCGTATCGTCCCCTTGCAGATGCTGCCCGGTCAATCGATCCCTTGCCATCACGTGAAGAATTGATCGAAGCGATCCAGCGCGGACGCCGTCCGGTGCAATGGCCGGAAAATGATGGCCGAGCATGATTCCGCGCGTCGTTCTCGATACCTCCGTGCTCTTAAGCGCAGAGCGCCATGAAATCATTTTCATGGCGCATCAAGGCATCTTCCAGTTCATTTGGAGTCCCTTTCTCATTGCTGAAGTTGTACGCATACGTACTGAGTGGGCTATCAAACATCAATTGGAATACACATGATTTTCCACCCAAAGGCTCTTTTGCCGGTATACGCTATCTGACACCGCCTTCATTTCTTGCAGAAATCTATGCGCAGTATCCTGAGCAAGAGTTGCACGAACAATATCTTGATGCCCACTACCGCATAACATGAAATCTATTTCATGTATGGCTTGACCAGATCCCCCGATCCGATGCATAATCTTGGCAATACCTCACACGCCGAACTTGCCACGCTGATTCTCCGCCGCCGATGACGACGGCATTCATCTCACCAGGAGGAAGCGAAGATGTTCTTTCGACGGAAGCAGCAACGCCAGCACGATCAAACCAACGGCACTGTAGCCACCGTCACAGCAACCGCCAATGGCACCTCAACCAACGGTGCAATGGCCGCCAGCGCGCCGGCATCGTCACCGACACCAGCCGCGCCACCCACCATCGCCAGCACGATGATGGATGATTATCCCCTGACCGTGCAATATATCCTCAAGCGTGCCGTCGCCTATTTCCCCAACCGCGAGCTGGTGACGGTGACAGCGGATGGCACGGAGCGTTCCACCTATGGCGAGATGGGGCCGCGGGTGCAACGGCTGGCCGCTGCCCTGGCACAACTGGGCGTGCAGAAAGGCGACCGCGTGGGGACGCTGGGCTGGAACACCACCCGCCATTACGAGGCCTATTTCGCCATCCCCTGCATGGGCGCGGTGCTGCACACGCTGAATCTGCGCCTGCCATCAGATCAGCTCAGCTTCATCATCAGCGACGCGCAAGATAAAATCATCATCGCGGATAGCGACCTGGTGCCGCTGCTGGAAAAGGTGAAAGACAGTCTGGGCAGCGTGAAGGCAATCATCGTGATGAACGGCCCGGTGCCACAGGGGAGCGATGGCATGCCGCAGATGCTCGATTACGAGCAGGTCATCGCGCAGGCTCCGGCGAATTTCGCGTGGCCGCAGCTTGACGAGCGTGACGCCTGCGCCATGTGCTACACCTCCGGCACCACCGGCAATCCGAAAGGCGTGGTCTATAGCCACCGCTCGACGTTCCTGCACGCCATCGCGGTGACGCAGGTCGATACCATCGGCCTGTCAGGCCACGACACGGCCATGCCCATTGTGCCCATGTTCCACGTCAACGCCTGGGGGCTGCCCCACGCCGCCGCGATGGTCGGCACGAAAATCGTCTTCCCCGGCAAATTCATGGACCCCAACCGTGTGGCGCAGGTGTTGCAAGACGAGCAGGTGACGCTGACCGCCGGCGTCCCGACGATCTGGATCGGCCTGTTGCAGGTGCTGGCGCAACGGCCCGACCTGGACCTTTCGCGGCTGACGCGCGTGGTGTGTGGTGGCTCCGCCGCGCCGCGCGCCCTCATCGAGGGGTTGGATCGCTTTGGGCTGACGCTGGTGCATGCCTGGGGTATGACCGAAATGTCGCCCATCGGCACCGTCGCCAACATCAAGGCTGGCCTGGAAGATCTCTCGCCGGAAGCGAAGATGGCGTTGCGCGTCAAGCAGGGCTATCCTGTGCCGCTGGTGGATCTGCGCATTGCTGACCTCAACACCGGCGAGGAATTGCCCTGGGACGGCACCAGCTTCGGCGAAATTCAGGTCCGCGGCCCGTGGATCACCCAGAGCTATTTCCACGATGCCAGTCCGGCGGATAAATTCATCGACGGCTGGTTCCGCACCGGCGACGTGGCGACCATCGATCCCGAAGGCTACATCGAGATCGTGGATCGCACGAAGGACGTGATCAAGTCCGGTGGCGAGTGGATCTCGTCCGTGCAACTTGAAGGCATCATCATGGGGCACCCGCAGGTGTTGGAAGCCGCCGTTGTGGCGCTGCCGCATCCCAAGTGGCAAGAGCGCCCAGTGGCCTACGTGGTGCCCAAGCCCGGCGCGGAAACCGAGGTCACGCCGGAAGCGATCCTGGCCTATCTGCAAGATAAAGTTGCCAAGTGGTGGCTGCCGGATCTCGTCATCATCGGCACCGCTGTTCCCAAGACCAGCGTGGGCAAGTTCGACAAAAAGGTGTTGCGCGCTCAGTTGGCGCAAGAGGTCAAGCTGGGCGAGTAGCGCGGCGCGAGGCTTTCACGGGCAATGCATGATGTGGGCAACCACTGTGCATTGCCCTTTTTGACCCTCTGCCTGGGCTGAAGCCATAGCGGCTTCACGAGCTTCCTGTAATGAGCGCATACCTCCGAAGGACCAATTCGACTCCAACAGGTGGTGATGTGGATCGAGAAGCGCACCAGACGGAGGACAGCATTCTGTAAACGACACTTGTGCTGCTGTTTTCGAGCAAGACGGACCCTGGTGGATTGGTTATGTCGAAGAACTACCCAGTGCCAATTCGCAGGGAGCACCGCTCGATGAAGCACACGAAAATCTACAAAGGGCGTGACTCTCTTGAAAAGATCTGCGCCAGCCAGAGTAATGGGGCAAAAGATCGGCGGCGCTTGGGGCGGGGCACAGGGCGCGACACCAGAAATTCCGGCGTGGGATCGCGCTGGGTGAAGGGCACGGGACTGAGCATGCGCTGGCGATAAGCCTGGATGGCGCGGCCCATGATCACCGCCGAGCGATATCGCTTCTTGGGGTCGCGCTCGACCGCATTGCGCACCAGCGCTTCCAGGTCTGCGGGAAGATTGGGATTGCGCGTGGCCAGCGGGGGAATGGCCTCGGTGGCG
>JAJPKG010000041.1 GCA_021323815.1 Pseudomonadota bacterium | reverse complement strand
GTAGCATGTGAGCGGGATCCTCCCCTGGCGTGAACACCAGCATAGCGCGCAGCGCGCGATACGTTCAGTGAATGCCGCGCGCGTTTCCATTTTTCCGTATTATAGCCACCATGTCAAATGAGACACAGGGTATTTCATATCTCAAAAAGCCGGATTCACACCCCTGCGGCATCAGGAACACGCGGCGCGGGCGAGGCGGCGCGTGGGGGATCTTCCACAATGAGTCTGGCGCTGCGCTGATAGGTGAAATAGGCCCAAGCCCATTGAAACAGCACCATCAGGCGGTTACGAAAGTCGATGAGGAAGAACAGATGCACCACCAGCCACGTGATCCAGGCGAAGAATCCGGTGAATCTGGCGCGCGGCATCTGCACAATGGCATAGGCGCGACCCACCGTCGCCATGCTGCCCTTGTCATGATAGTGAAACGGGGGTGGATCAGGCAGCCCGCGCACGCGGGCGCGGATCACCTGCGCAGCATAGCGCCCCTGTTGCAGGGCCACCTGCGCCACGCCGGGCAGCGGCTTGCCGTCTTCTTCCAGATGCGCCGTGTCGCCGATGACGAAGATTTCTGGGTGCTCCGGCAGGGTGAGGTCTGGTTGAACGAAGACGCGCCCCTGGCGGTCGGTGGCGGCATGCAGCCACTTCCCCGCCGGCGATGCCTGCACGCCCGCCGCCCAGATGACCGTGCGCGCAGCAATGCGCTCGCCGCCCGCGATGATGCCTTCAGCATCCACTTCCTGCACCGGCGTCTGCGTCAGCACCGTCACGCCCAGCTTTTCCAGATGCTCTCGCACGCGCTCGGCCAGATCTTCGGGGAAAGCGCCCAGCAGGCGCGGCATGGCTTCCACCAGCACGATGCGCGCATTGGCAGGATCGATGTGGCGGAAGTCGCGCCGCAGCGCCATATGGGCCAGTTCGGCGATGGCCCCCGCCATCTCCACGCCGGTCGGCCCGCCGCCGATGACCACGAACGTGAGCAACGCTTGCTGTCGCGCCGGATCGTCTTCGCGTTCGGCGGCCTCGAAGGCCAGCAGAATCTTGCGGCGAATGTGCGTGGCATCCGCGATGGATTTCAAACCGGGGGCAAAGGGTTCCCAGTCGTCATGCCCGAAATAGCTATGCCGCGCGCCGGTCGCCAGGATCAAATAATCATAGGGGACGGCCTCGTCGCCCAGCAAGACGCGCTTGCCGGCGACATCCACGCCCGTCACCTCGGCCAGAAAGACCTCGGCGTTGGCCTGATGACGCAGCACAGCGCGAATGGGCGCGCTGATCTCTGCCGGCGAAAGCCCAGCCGTCGCCACTTGATAGAGCAACGGCTGAAACAAGTGATGGTTGCTGCGGTCGATGACGGTCACGCGCACCGGCGCGTGGCGCAATCCCCGCGCGGCTTCCAGGCCGCCGAATCCCGCGCCCACAATGACCACGCGCGGCAGATCGTCATCCATCTCATCCTCGAAGTCGTGCATCTGCTGTGCCCCCTTTGCCCGATCAGATCATAGCGCAAAGAGGGCAGCAGTGCCAGGGCGAGAGGCGATATCACACCGGCGGCAGGTTCGGTCCCCACAGACCGCCCTGCTCATCTTTGGGCTGCATGCCCAGGTAGATATACGCGCCGCGCGTGGCGATGCGCCCACGCGGAGTGCGGGCGATGAAGCCCAGGTGCAGCAGGAACGGTTCCATCACGTCTTCGATGGTCTCTGACGCCTCGCTCAGCGTCGCGGCCAGCGTCTCCACACCGACGGGACCACCGTTGAACTTGTCGATGATGCTCATCAAGTAACGCCGGTCCAGCATATCCAGCCCCAGGTCGTCGATTTCCAGCGCGGCCAGGGCAGTCTGGGCGACGGGGCGCGTGATGACGCCATCGGCCTTCACCTGGGCATAGTCGCGCACGCGGCGCAGCAAGCGATTGGCAATGCGCGGCGTGCCACGCGCCCGGTTGGCGATCTCACTGATGCCATCCGGCTCGATGGCCACCTTCAGGATGCGTGCCGACCGCTCGATGATCTGCCCCAGCGCGGCGGGATCATAATAATCCAGGCGATAGATCGCGCCGAAGCGGTCGCGCAGGGGCGCGGCGAGCGAGCCGAGGCGCGTGGTGGCCCCGACGACGGTGAAGCGCGGCAGGTTCAGTCGCACGCTGCGGGCGCTTGGCCCCTTGCCGATCATCAGATCCAGCGCGAAATCTTCCATCGCGGCATACAGCCGCTCTTCGATGGTGCGGCTCAGGCGATGAATCTCGTCGATGAAAAGGATGTCGTTGGCTTCCAGCGTGGTCAGCAGCGAGGCCAGGTCACCGCTGTGTTCGATGGCCGGCGCGCTGGTCATGCGCAGGTTCGCACCCATTTCCGCTGCCAGGATGATGGCGAGCGACGTTTTGCCCAGGCCAGGGGGGCCGTAAAGCAGCACGTGGTCCAACGCCTCGCCGCGCCCTTTCGCCGCCGCCAGCAAGATCTCGACCTGCTCTTTCACGCGTTCTTGCCCGATATATTCGCGCAGCAGGCGTGGGCGCAGGCTGCCCTCAGCTTGGTCTTCATCCTGCCACTTCGGGCCGGTCAGGCGGTGCTCGTTGTCATCCGGCATACAGCGGTCCTCGTTGATGTCTGCGAACGGGTGTTCGATGGTGGCTTCTGGTGTTTAGTATAGCATAGATTCATTCTCGCATTGTATAACGGATGTGGAAATGGAGATGACCAGTGACATTTCGCTACGATCCCATCCTCTTTGACCTCGACGGCACGCTGACCGACCCGGAGATCGGCATCACCAGCGCGGTGCAACACGCGCTGCGGCGCATGGGCATGGTGGTGGCCGACCGCACTGCCTTGCGCTCGTTCATCGGCCCACCATTGCACCGCTCGTTCGCAGCCTATTGCCGCTGCGACGAGGCGACGGCCTTTCAGGCGGT
>JAJPKG010000323.1 GCA_021323815.1 Pseudomonadota bacterium | reverse complement strand
TTGGCCGCCATCAACTCTCCGCCTGGTTTGTTGGCATAGCCAAACGGCACGTTGACGCGATAATATTCCACGTTGCGGAAACCCGCGCGAACCAGATAGTCCGCGATGTGTAATCCCGCGTGCAGATCCAGGTTGCGCCTGGCACTGATAGCGCGCAGCCAGTCATAATAGGTTTTCCAGGCCGGCGTCTGCATCTCGCTCTCGATCACGCTATCGACCAGTTCCACCCAACCGCCGGGTGTGGTGACGCGATATAGCTCCATCACTGCGGGAAACCACTCGGTGATGGGCAACGCCAACAGCATCAAACGCATATGGACGAAATCAAAACTGCTGGTCCAGTTGGCGGGCAGCCCTTTGGTCAGGTCGCCCTCGACAAAGACATAGTTATCCGGCGGGCGCTCGTCCCCCGTGACCACCGATGCGCTCTGTGGCTTGGGCGGCAGGATGTCGAAACCGACGACATTGGCCTGGGGAAACGTGCGCGCGACCTCAGCGCCCCAGCGCCCGGTGCCGCACGCCACGTCGAGAATCGCTCTGGGATTTTTCACGGGGGCCAGAAAGTTCCCGCGAATTTGCTTGCGCAACATGTAATGTTGCAGATCTAAACGCTGGCTGTCCGTCCAGTCTTTGGGCAACAGATAAGGGGCTTCGGCTAAATGGGCGCGTGACTGCAACGTAAACACTTTTGCTTGCAGCGCCCCTGTGGAAGAGCCGGTGGATTGATTGGTCAGCAGGCGCGTGCGACGCCGAAAAGGCCACCAGGGCATTGATTTCTCCTTGATGAAGTGAAGGAAACGATCAACATGGATGCTATTCTAGCGCCGGATTTTTGGGTGTCAAGCGGTGTTTCTGAAATAGCGAATTGAAATAACGGCCTGGTCTCTGCTGATCATATTCCTGGAAGAATCTTCAGGAGGTATTCAATGGTGGGATGGAAAAAGCAGAGCGGAAGCACACTGATTGCGTCCGCTCTGCTCATGGTGATCACTTCTTCTTGGGCTGCGTCTCGCGGTAAAGCGACAGCCCCAGGCTGAGGATGACGCCCACGATGAGGACGATGCCCGCGCCCAGCCCGGCTGAGGCGTTCATCGCATGCGCCAGCAGCCCGACGATGACAAAGAACGCCAGCACGCCGGTCAAAATGATGGGATCGCCGACGAAGAAGTTATAGACCGCCAGCACGATGCTTTGCACCTGTTTCATCACGCATTCCCCCTCAGCCCTGTGCCGCCGGTTTGGCCGCCTGTGGTTTGCCGGGCACGCGCAACATCTGCACCGTCACAAAGGATGTCACCAGATAGACGGCGATGATCGGCAACAAGATCAGATCGCTCAACGGCCAATTGATGCCCAGCCCTTCGCCGCCCCAGAAGGTGCCGAAGCTGGTGAGCATGATGCCCACAATGAATTTGAGGGTGTTTTCCGGCACGCGCGCCAGCGGAGCGCGCACCAGCGCTCCGGCACTGATCACCAGCGCCCCGGCCAGCACTGCGCCAATAACAGCGGAAATCAGGCTGTTGGCCTGCGCGACTTGTGCCGCATGCGATGTCTTTGCCAGGGGACCGTTGCCCGCCAGGCCAAACGTAATGACGATGAACGCGACTTCCAGCCCTTCCAGCAGCACGCTCTTGAAGGATGTCACCACGCCGAAGGTGTCGATCTTCTGGGTGTTCAGCTCGCCGCGTGCCCGCAACGCCGCCTGTTCTTCTTCATAGATCGCTTCTTCGTCGTGCAGGGCTTTGCGCCCGCTATAGCGCAGCAGCGCCTTTTTCAGCCATTTCAGGCCGAACATCACCAAAATGACGCCGACGATGAGGCGCAGCACCTCAATCGGCACGAATTTCACCAGCGACACGCCGAAAACGGCAACGATGATCGCCAGCGCGCCCGCCGCCAGCGCCGCGCCCAAGAGCGAGCTGCGCCAGTTGATGGTGAGGCCCACCACCAGCACAATCGTCAGCGCCTCAACGAATTCCACCGCCGAGGCCAGAAACGACGCGCTGCCCGCCACCCAGTCCGGCGCGAACAATATCACGTGCATCGCAGATCCCTTCCCCAGATGAAAGTATGATAGTCATCACACATGCAAGAGTATCCGATCAACGGGGGGTGCGTCAAGGCGCGAGACAAGGTCGCCCATTTCTGCCCAAAGGCGACTTGACACTCTGCATGGGCGAAAGCCACAGCGGCTTTACGGGCTATCTGTAAGACATCGCAACCACGGAAAACCATCCCATGAAAATACCCTCGTCTTGCTTCGCATCCGTTATATCGGATCGCGCCAGGCGCGCATGATGCGGCGCGGGGGATCGACAAACCAGCTCCAGGCGCATTGGGCGATGTAGGCCGGGATGGGGAGCATGGCGTGGCGCTGTTCCTGCCCCCCCTGGCGCGTCTGGCGCTGCTCGATGGCGCTGCGCAGATCCGCCGCCGTCTTGCCGGGAAACAGGGTATAGCCCGCGCCGATGTGCTGAGCGAAATGCGCGTCGCTGCTTCCAACGCCGGCGAATCCCCATTGCTGATTGAGCAGCTCCACTTTGGCGCGCTGGCTGGCATTGGCGGGCGAGGGATTATACAGTTCGATGCCGTCGATGACGAAGCCGCGCTCAATCAGTTCCTCGATTTTGCGGCGATTCAGGCTCGGCACCAGCCATCCCAGCGGATGCGGCGCGATGCACAAGCCCCCCTGCTCTTTGATGGCGTCGATAGTATATTCCACCGACTTGCCCATTTTGATGCGCTTTTCCAGAAAGAGACCAATGAAATGGCCTGAGCGTGTCGTCACCTCGGTTCCCACGATGAGATCAATCGGCACGTTCTCCGTTGCCAGCACCTCGGCCACGCGCTTCGCGCCTTCCAGGCTGTCGTGGTCGGTGACGGCGATGACGCTGAGGCCGCGCTGGACGGCTTCGCGCACGACGCGGCGCGGGCTGGCCGTGCCGTCGCTCAAATTCGTGTGAATATGCAGATCCGCCCGCGACCAGCCTTCCGGCGCAGGCGCGAGAGTGGCTGATGGCTTGATTGTCGTGTCTGTCACAGAGTGAATCCTCTCCGTTACGTCTGATCTGGGCCAAACCTTACGCTCACTTTACAAATGGCTCATGCAAGCCATGCCCTCAACATGGTACATTGCAAAGAGAAAAGGCGCAACGCACTATCTTACGAACATATCTGCGAGATGCCCAATGAATGATCAACAGACACCTCAACCATCCCCGGCAAACGAAGCGACATCCGGCGTGCCACAAACGATCCTCGTTGTGGAAGATGAAGGAGATATCTCGAATCTGGTCAAATTTTACCTGGAAAAGGCCGGATTTCGCATCATCATCGCTGAGGACGGCGCAAAAGGGATCGAACTGCACGCGCGGGAACATCCCGACCTCGTCATTTTGGATCTGATGTTGCCGAAGGTTGACGGGCGCGAGGTGATCAAGCGCATTCGCCAGTGGTCGCAGACCCCGGTGCTGATGTTGACCGCCCTGCGCGCCGAAGAAGACCGCATCGCCGGGTTGGATCAAGGAGCGGATGATTATCTGACGAAACCGTTCAGCGCCCGCGAGCTGGTGAGCCGGGTGCGCGCCATCTTGCGCCGCGTGGCTCCGCGTCCCTCTGCCGCCAGTGAGGCGCTGGTCTATCCCGGCCTGACCATCCATCCTGCCACGCGCCGCGTGGAAGTGAACGGGCACCCGGTGGATCTGACGGCCAAAGAATTTTCGCTGCTGCTGACGCTGGCCAGCGCGCCGGACCAGGTATTTTCGCGCGAAACGCTGCTCAGCCGCGTGTGGGGCTTTGAATATCTGGGCGACAGCCGCACGGTGGATGTGCATGTCGGCACCCTGCGCCGTAAAATAGAAGATGATCCGGCGCATCCGCGTTTCATCAAGACGATCTGGCGCGTGGGATATAAGTTCGATGCGCGCGGTGAAGCCGAAACCGATGGGGGTGTGTAAGATGATCGAGCGCCTGCATCTGCCCTGGCAGCGCTGGCGCAGTGAAGCGCACCTGCTGTGGGATGACGCCCGCATGTCTGCTGAACGGGCGCTGCTGCCGTTGCGCGCCCTGGTTGCACCGCGCAGCCTGGCACGCCAGATGGCCTTCGTCGCCGTTGCCAGCGCGGTGGGGGCGATCATCGTCACGGCGCTCATCGCCGCCATCGTCGTCAGCAACTCGTTTTCATCCTACCTGCAAGCGGGATTGCGTCATTCTACGCATGTTGAAGCCGAGCGGCTGAGCGCCATCGCAGCCAATCATTATCAGGGCTTCCTTTTGCCAGCCGTGCAAGAGGAATTGCAGACGAAGTTCTTTCACGATCCGGCTAATGCCACCAATGGGCAGATCTGGGTGGTTGACTCACGCGGCAACGTGCTGGTGCCATTCCAACAAAGCGCGGTATGGAATACCAGCGATCCGAATACCATCGTGCCGGCGTTGCGCAACGCCATCACCTACGGCACCGTCTCTTCCGGCGCATTGAACGACCCAGATTCCTTCGGCTGGCTGCACCTCTCGGCGCGGGGCTATGCCGTTGAGCCGATCTATGCCGACGGCACGCCTGACAGCCCCATCATCGGCGCGGTGGCGATCTCATCTGAGGAATCGCTTGGTCCGGCGGGCGGTCCCGGCTTTATCCACTCGGTAGATCGCGCCATCATCATCAGCGGCATCCTCATCGCACTGGCGGTGGGGATCATCGGTGCGTTTCTGGCGCGGCGCGTCACCAAACCCATCAGCAATCTGACGCACGCGGCGGCGAAGATGGCCGATGGGGATCTCACGGCGCGGGTAGCGCTGGATGACGGGGGCACACCTGCTGAGATCGAACAGCTTTCCGCGACCTTCAACGACATGGCGGCCAAACTGGAACACGATGTGGCAGAACTGCGCCGCCAGGAACGGCTGCAACGCGATCTGGTGGCGAACGTGGCACACGAACTGGCGACGCCGCTCACCGCCATCAGTGGCTATTCGGAATTGCTCGCCGACGACGACTCGCTCAGCCCACAACAGCGGGCGGAATTCAGTCGCGTCATTCACCGCGAGACCATGCGCCTGAGCCGGATGGTGGATCAACTGCGCCAGGTAGCGCGCCTGGAAGCCGGCACCGAGAAAATGGATCTGCATCCTACCGAACTGCGCCCGCTGGTGGAAGACACACTGGCGGTGTTGCAGGGCGAGAGCGAGCAGCGTGAAGTCGCCATCCACAACGACATCCCAGCGGATCTGCCGCTAGTGGAAGCCGACGCAGATCGGCTGACGCAGGTGGTGCTGAACCTGACCGATAACGCGCTGCGCCATACGCCGGCGGGCGGGCTGGTGACGCTGAGCGCGCAACTGGAAGGCGATGTCGTCTGGGTGACGGTGGCCGACACGGGGCCGGGCATCGCGCCGGAAGATTTGCCGCGCGTCTTCGAGCGATTTTATCGCGCCGATCCCTCGCGCAACCGCGCCTCTGGCGGCACGGGGCTGGGGTTAGCCATCGTCAAGGGCATTGTGGAAGCGCACGGCGGGCAGGTGCGCGCGGGAAATAATCCCGACGGAGGGGCGCGCATGTCATTCAGTCTGCGCCTCGCGCCGGTTGCCGCGCCCAAAGAGGCGGTGACGGTGGGATGAAACCTCACCCCGCTGCCACCTCCATCCGCGCGATGGCATCCGCAACTGCCGGCGCTTCGCGGGCGATGTTGAAGAGCGTGCCGCGAATGTTGTAGTTCATGCCGACGAAATAGAGATTGGCAACGCCGACAGCCTTCACCCCATCCATCGGGGGAAAACCGGCGGCATCCAGCGGCACCACGCCCGCGAGATAGCTCAGGGCGGGACGATAGCCGGTGGCGACGATAACGGCATCGAAGGGAAGCTCGCGCCCGTCGGCGAACTGCACACCCGTCGCGGTGAAACGCTCGATGGCCCCCGCCACATGGACTTTGCCTTCTTGCGCCAGGCGCAGCAGTTCCAGGCCGATGATCGGCACGCCGGGTTTGTCCAGCACCGTGCCGGGGGGTTTGGGAACGCCAGCCCGCGCCTGACGCGCCACCGAACGTTTCAAGATGATCGGCGTCACGGCATTGGTGAGGCCGCGCGGCATGGCGGAAATGAGATGCGCCCAGCGTTGAATCGGCATCCCCAGCAACTCGCGCGGCACCACATGCGCCCCAGCGCGAATGGCGATGGTCGTTTGCGCGCCGTGTTCAGCCAGATCTACCGCGATCTCCGCGCCGGTGTTACCCGCGCCGATGACCAGCACGCGCTGCCCAGCGAACGGCGCGGCATTGCGATATTCCTTCGCGGGCACCATGCGCCCGGCAAACGCATCCATGCCCGGATAGCGAGCGATGCTGGGGTTGGCGAAGATGCCCGATGCCGCCACCAGCGCGTCACTGCGCATCTCGCCCTGCGGCGTCATCACCAGCCAGCGGGTGCCCTCTTGCTGTGCCACTGTGGCCGGCATGTTGCAGCGAATGTCGAGATCGAAATGCTTGGCATAGGCCCTCAGGTAATCTACGACCTGCTGGCGCGAGGGATAACGTGGGTAGTTGCGCGGCATGGGCATCCCTGGCAGGCCGGAAAGGGCCTTGACGGTGTGCAGGTGCAGGCGATCATACAGATTGCGCCATGTGGTTCCCGGCGCATCCCCCGCTTCGAGAATGACGGCGCGAATGCCCCGCTGCTGCAAGCAGGCCCCGGTCGCCAGTCCGGCTGGTCCCGCGCCGACGATGATCACCGCTGGTGTGGTCATGCTGATTGCTCTCCGATCTTGTGCTTACGCGTAGTATACATTATGACCAGCACATTATCCAAAGGAGCCTGTTTGCATGTCCACCCGCACGTTTCTGGCAATTGAACTGGACGACGCGACCCGTGCATTTATCAGCGCGCAGATGCAGCCGTTGCAAGCGGCACTGCCCCGCGTGCGCTTCGTCGGCAGCGATACCTGGCACATCACCCTGGCCTTTCTGGGCGACCTGGATGATGCGCAACTGACGGCGAGTTTCGTGGCAGCGGATGCGGCAGCAGGCGCAAGCAAACCATTCACCTTGCGCGCCGGAGGCATCGGCAGCTTTGGGACGGAAGCAGCCCCGCGCGTCATCTGGATCGGCGTGGCGGGCGACAGGGCGGCGCTCGACGCGACTCAGACGCACGTCGCGCAGGAGATCCGCTCGCAAGGGCTGCCGATGCGCGCGGAGCATCACTATAGCCCGCACATCACACTGGCGCGACTGAAACAGCCTCTCGCGCCCGATGAGATCGCCGCGTTGCGCGCCGCCCGCGCTTCACAGGCGCATGGACCCGATCTGCCCGTGCGGGGCATCAGCGTCATGCGCAGCCAGCTTTCCCCTGCCGGGGCGCGCTATACGCGCATGCACTACGCGCCGTTCGCGTGATCGTTCTCGAAGGGCGAGTGCGCCTCCACCACTGGATAGCCGCGCTGGCGCAACTCTGCGATGACGCGGTCGGCATGCGCCCGGTTGCGCGTTTCGGCGGTCAGTTGAATCTCAACCTGCTGGATGGGCAGCAGCGGTTGGGCGCGGCGATGATTGACCTCGCGCACATTCACCCCAAGCTCGGCGATGGCCCCCAGGAAAGCGTGCAATTCACCGGGACGGTCGGGCAGCAGGGTATGCAAGCCAATGACGCGCCCCTGCGTCGCCAGCCCATATTCGATGAAGCGCCCCACCATGTTCATGTCGATGTTGCCGCCGGAAAGCAACACCACCACGCGCTTGCCGGCAAGATCCAGCAGGCCGGGTTTGAGCAAGGCGGCGATGCCCACTGCGCCCGCGCCTTCCACCAGCAGCTTGCAGCGTTCCAATAGCAGCAAGATGGCGCTGCTGGTCTCGTCATCATCGACGCAGACGATCTCATCGACATAGTCGCGCATGATGGCGAAATTCAACTCTCCGGGCCGCTTGGTGCTGATGCCGTCAGCGATGGTGCTGATCTTGGGCAGGGTGACGATCTCGCCGGCTTCCAGCGAACGCTGGGCAGAATTCGCGCCGCTGGCCTGCACGCCGATGATGCGCACATCCGGCTTGAGCGATTTCGCGGCGATGGCCACGCCGGAGATCAAGCCGCCGCCACCGATGGCGACGATGATGGCATCAGCTTCCGGCATGGCGTTGATGATCTCCAGGCCCAGCGTGCCCTGGCCGGCAATGATGTCGGGATCATCGAAGGCGGGGATGAAGGTCGCGCCGGTCTCGCGCTGGATCTCGCAGGCGCGGTCAAAGGCGTCGTTATAGGTCGCGCCGTGCAGCACCACCTGCGCGCCATAGCCTTGCGTCGCCATGACCTTCGCCAGCGGGGCGTTTTCGGGCATGACGATGGTGCACGGGATGCCGGCGGACTGCGCGGCGATGGCGACACCCTGCGCGTGGTTGCCAGCGGAAGCGGTGACGACGCCATGTTCGCGTTCTTCCGGCGTCAGGTGGGCGATCTTGTTGATGGCCCCGCGAATCTTGAAGGAGCCGGACCGTTGCAGGTTTTCGGCTTTCAGGAAGACATCCGCGCCGGTCATGGCGCTGAAGGTGCGCGAGTGCAGCATGGGCGTCTCGCCGATCTTGCCGCGCAACAATTCCCGCGCCTGCCAGATCTCGGCGATGGTCGGCGCGCCGGGCGGCGGGGAAAGCACGTGCGCGGTGCGCTGGCCGGACGCGCTGAAGTCGTCACGACTTTCTTCCGGCGCGCTCGCCGCCTTTTGATTGGCAATCACGTGCGGTGCATCGTCACCGGCTCTGGGCGTCGTTGCCTTTGATTTCGTGGCCATGCGGATGCCTCCTGAACTCTTTCTGCTAATTCGGTTGCGCGAACATCAGATAGACCAGCGCGACGGCGATGGCGAGATTGATGCCGGCAAGGATGATCGGTCTGAGCGAATCCGCCGCCTGATAGGCCGCGCGCGATGGTTTGGGCGAGCGCGCCTCAGCTTCCACCAGACGGCGCGTGCGGGCGTTCAGTGGGCCGGACGCCGCCCCTAACACAAAGCTTATCACAAACAAGATGGTGGAGAACAGGATCCACTTCTGGGCGAAGGGATGGCTGAATTCCATGAAGGCCAGCACGAAGCCGAAGATTCCGGCCAGCAATGCGCCGGGAACGAGGATGGTGAGGGCCGCGCGCCCGCTGCGCGCCATCACTTTCGCTTTCGCGGGGAGCGTGGGCGTGTTGGGCACCTGCAAGGTGAAGATCGTCGCCAGCACGACGCCGACGCCGAAATAGACGGCGCTGAGGATGTGCAAGACTTTGAAGGCGGTGAGCACGCCTGCGCTGACTGCCAAAACCATACGAAAGAACCTCCGAGCGAGATGAAGATGGGAATGAGCCGTTCTGCGGCATGAGGAATGCCGCAGCCATGATATATCTCTACCATATAAGTACGAGGGAAGAAGCGTCGCCGTCCCACACGTCATCAGCTTCGGGCACGCTGTGTTACAGATTTTTTACGGGGACAGCCATTGATCGCGGATCGAGCGTGATGCATTCCGGCCTGTGTATTTAAAAGAACGGCACATCAGCAAACCCGCACACTCAGCGGTAGCATACGGCGACGGCTGGGGCTGGCACAAGCGCTGGTGACGCAATGAGGCACGACTTATCCACAATGAGAGCGACTAACACCGCACTCTTTGTTTCATCCGGCTGGGCGAGCTGCTGAACGTGGCCGTCGATAGCACCATTCCCGCCCCCATCATCACCGACTGAAACGAACCAATAGCGGCCTGTTGTGAGATAATCCCGTTGTCCTCGCAACGAACCGGCTTGACATTGCATGCGCCCGTCCCCCTATACTGAAGCGATCCGGCACAACGCCGCTTGGCACGCGAGCCATCATGAAGGGTCCGGCGCTTATTTCTGTCGTCTTCCGTGCTTTTTCCTGCCTGAGCAGGAGCTTTCACACAAGGGGGGACATCTCGTGAGCGAGGAAAAGCTGACAACAGCGATTGCCATCGAACAGCAAACCGACAAAGATGTCTTGATCGCGGAATATCAAGCTTTACGCGACGAGATCAACACCAACTCGCAAGTTGCGTCAAACGCCGCGACCGTCGCGGTAACGGCCACCGTTGCCTTCATCACCTTCGGCCTGGGCAGCCG
The DNA here is from genome assembly GCA_021323815.1 of Pseudomonadota bacterium. Classification (GTDB taxonomy): domain Bacteria; phylum Chloroflexota; class Ktedonobacteria; order Ktedonobacterales; family JACDGC01; genus JAJPKG01. Next base: position 6,332 of record JAJPKG010000323.1, on the reverse strand, counting down.
CAACTGGGCGGTCTTCCTCGCGCCCGCCCTCTTGATTATCGTATCCGTCATCTTCGTCACCTCGCAATACACTTCGACAGCGCGCATCGCAGCGTATATTCGCCGCCGGCACGAAGAGGGGGATCTGCGCGATCTCAAGTGGGAAAGCGCCCTCAAAGAGATTCGCCAGGTGGGGAAAGATAGCGGGACCATCAACTTCATCCTTTCCTTGTCGGTGACATTCCTGCTGCTGACGCTAGCCTGCGTCGGTCTGTCGATCTTCTACTTTGTGTTAAGCTATGGCTCGCCGCTGACGATCCTCGCTCATGGGCAGTTCTCGCAGCCACTGGTTTTCTCTGTCATCCTCATCGTTGGGTGGGGCGTCTTGCTCGCGCTGGCGTTGCGCGCGATCTATCAGCTCAATCGCTGTTTCTCTGGGAAAAACTTTGAGCTTCACTACAACAATTGGGATGCAGCGTTCAAAGAACTGGCCAAACGCGCTGCAAACGGTTCATCAGCGAAAGGATAGTTTTGATGAGTAGCCACGCCAAAGACGAGGCAACCAGCGCCTCCATCGCTCGCGGCTATCTGCCTTTGCAGCACTATAGCCTCATCGGCAATTGCCGCACCGCCGCGCTCGTGGCGGCTGATGCCTCGATTGACTGGCTGTGCCTGCCGCATTTCGACAGCAATCCATGTCTTTCGCGCATTCTCAGCACCGAACGCGGCGGGTTCCTGGCCATCACCGACCCTGCCAGCGGCGCGCCCCCGGTGATGCTACGCCAATCGTATGAGGATGACACCGCCATTCTGGTGACGGACGTGCAACTCGCCAGCGGGCAGATCCGCCTGACGGATTTCATGCCGCCCGATGACGGCAACGGTCATGCGCCCACCTGCCTTATCCGGCGCATCACAGCGCTGCAAGGCTCGCCCCGCTTCGCGTTGCAGATGAAAATTGCGGTGGATTATGGCGATGAGACCGCCTCTTTCACCCTGCTACCGGACGGCGCGCTGGCCGACGCGGGCACTAGCATGGTCGCACTCGCCTTCGTGGAAACACCGGAAGCCATGCGCGCGGAAGGGACCACGCTCGCCAGCACGCATGCGTTACAGGCCGGCCAAACGGTCACGGTGGCCCTCGGCTGGGGTGCAACAGCCGATGAAGCGCGGGCGGCAGTGCCGGGCGACAGCGAGGCGGCGCTTGAAGTCACGCGGGCCTTCTGGCAGCAATGGGTGAATGGCATCACCTATCAGGGGGTCTATCGCAAGCAGGTGGTGCGCAGCGCCATCGTCCTTAAGCTGCTGACCTTCGCGCCAAAAGGCTCGGTGATCGCCGCGCCGACGACATCCATTCCCGAACGCATCGGCGGCTCGCGCAACTGGGATTATCGCTATACGTGGCTGCGCGACGGGTCATTCACTGTTGATGCGCTGACGGCGCTGGGCAAAACGGAAGAAGCCTTCGCGTTCGTGCAGTGGCTTGAGGGGCGCGAGCGCCACGCGGAATTTGAACTGCGCACCATCTACACCATCGAGGGCCGGCGCGAACTGCCTGAATTCATCGCCGAGGCGCTGGAAGGCTATCGTGGCTCGCGCCCGGTGCGCGTGGGCAATGCTGCCGCCGGGCAAACCCAGTTAGACATTTACGGCGAGTGGCTGGATTGCGTCGCGCACACCTATGCCGCCACCACGCCTCTGCCGCCGGACTGGCTGCGCGATCTCATCATCGCGACGGTCAACCACGTAAGCGAGCACTGGCGCGAACCCGACATGGGGATCTGGGAGATCCGCTCTGAACCCCAGCAATTCGTCTATTCAAAGGTGATGTGCTGGGTCGCTGTCGAGCGCGGCATCGCCCTGGCCGAACGGTTTGGCTGGCAGGCGGATCTGGCCCGCTGGCGCGCAGAATGTGATGCCATTCGCGCCTCGGTGCTGGAAAACGGCATCGATCCTGCTACCGGGGCATTCAAGATGTCCTATGAAACCGCCGCGCCCGACGCCGCAAACCTGATGATCACGCTGGTGGGCTTCTTGCCGCCAACCGATCCGCGCATCATCGCTACCACGGATGCGATCATGCGCGAGCTGCGCGATCAACGCGGCTTCGTGTATCGCTATCGCCATTTCGACGACGGCGTGGGGGGCGAAGAAGGAACCTTCGTGATGTGTTCGTTCTGGCTGGTCGAAAATCTGGCCCGGCAGGGGCGCACCACCGAAGCGCACGCACTGTTTGCCGACCTGATCGCGCATGTGAGTCCCACCGGCCTGCTGAGCGAGATGATCGATTCCAGTTCCGGCATGTTGTTGGGAAATTTCCCCCAGGCGTTTTCGCACCTGGGCATCATCCGCGCGGCGCTGGCCCTGGCACAGACATCCTGAGAACGACAATCTGCATCCTGCGATGGCATCAGAACGCTGCTACAAAGAAGAAAAAATCGCTCACCCCCCTCTCCCCTCCCCAGCAAAGTTGGAGAGAGGGTGCTCTCTTATGCTCGCTATGAATGCGCGCCAATCCCCCTCCGCGTGGTACAATATACCAAGATACCCTGATAACTGCTTGATGTGTGAAAGGCTGGCCTCATGACCGCTCCTGCTCAACAATTCTTCACCCACCGGTTGTCCAACGGGCTGCAAGTGCTGGCGCAGCGCATGCCGGAGATGGAATCCGTCGCGGTGGCATTTTACGTGCGCACCGGCTCGCGTGACGAGCACGATCCCACCCTGTACGGCGTCTCGCATTTCCTAGAGCACATGGTCTTCAAGGGGACGGCGCGCCGCAGTGGCGACGACATCACCCTCGCCTTCAACCGGATGGGCGCGGAGTTCAATGCCTTTACCAACTTCGAGGAGACGGTCTATCACGCGCGCGTCCTCAGCGACGAGCTGCCTAACGCCATCGATCTGCTGGCCGACATGATGCGCCCGCGCCTGGACGCCGACGATTTCACGCGCGAGCGCGATGTCATTCTGGCCGAGATCACGCGCGGCGAGGATCAGCCGACGCAGGTGGCTATACGGCAATTTTACCAGACCTATTTCGCCGGCACATCGCTGGGGCACGATATCATCGGCTCGAAAGCCAGCATCAGCGCGATGACGGTGGAGCAAATGCGCGCCTATTTCGCCCGCCGCTACGCCGCCAACAACTTGATCCTCGCCGTCGCGGGCAAGCTGGAATGGCCGCAGGTGGTGGACCTGGCCGAGAAGTATTGCAGCGAGTGGCAGGTTGGCGATGAGGGCCGCGTCGCCGAGCCGTTTGTGCCCAAGCCGACGGTGGAGCACATCCAACGCGACTTGCAGCAGCAATATATTTTGCTGGGCTATCCCTTCCCCGCGCAAGAGTCGAAAGAATATTATCCCGCCATGCTAGGGTCGGACATTTTGGGGGATGGCAGCGGCTCGCGCCTGTTCTGGAATATCACGCACAAGGGGCTGGCGGAGGTCGCGGTCTCGCAATACTCGCCCTTCAACGGCCTGGGGATGCATTTCTTCTTCGTCGCCACCGCACCCGAAGCCGCGCCCGATGTGCTGTCGCTGGTGCGGGCGGAGATTCAGAGCATTGAGGCCGACGGTGTGCATGAAGACGAACTGGCCCGCGCCAAAGCCAAGCTCATCGGCAATGTCGTGCTGGACGGCGAATCCACCATGCGCCGCATGATGAACCTGCCCAACTCGTGGCTCATCGACGGGCGGCTGAAGACCATCGAAGAAGACATCGCCGATATCGAGGCCGTCACCGTGGAAGATGTCAACCGCCTCTTCCACAACTGGCCCAGCGCCGGCAGAACGGTGATGCTGACGATGGGGCCGCGCGACGACATTGCATAGAGGGCGTTGGCCCCCAGCCCCCTCCCCGGCAACGCTGGAGAGGGAAAGCAGAAAGCCTATGAAACTGATAGCCGGCCTGGGGAATCCAGGCATTCAATATGCCCAGACGCGCCACAACGCGGGATTTCGCGCTGTCGATATCCTGGCGGAACGCGCGGGATGGACGTGGACGAGCAGCCGCGAGCGCGCGCTGGTGGCGCAGGGCGTCAGCGGCGGCGAAAAGCTCGTGCTGGTCAAGCCGCAGACGTATATGAACGACAGCGGCGTGGCGGTGGGCGCGCTCATGCGCTTTTATAAGCTGTCCCTCAGCGATCTGCTGGTGATCTGCGATGACCTGGATCTGCCCGTTGGGCGCGTGCGCCTGCGCGAGCGTGGCAGCGCCGGCGGCCAGCACGGCATGGAGTCGATCATCGCGCACCTGGGCAGCAATGACTTCGCCCGCCTGCGCATCGGCATCGGTCGTCCGGCTGATCCGCGCCATGCCATCATCGATCACGTGCTGGGCATCCCGCCGTCGGAAGAGCGCGGCGTGTTGAGCGAGGCCGAGGCCCGCGCCGCCGATGCCGCGCTGGTGTGGGCACTGGAAGGCCCGCAAGCGGTGATGAATCGCTTCAACGCCGACCCCGCCGCGCCGCGCAAAAAGAAAAATCCTCCACCGGAAACCAGCGGCGAGACTGCGGCTGAGTGAAGACATCCACCCCCGCAGGGGACATGGGTGAGAACGAAGCGCTTATGCTTGCTTCATTGCCTCCCGGCATCCCTTTCGTTAAAGCATGAAGCCAGGCCGCCGCCTGAGCAGGCAGGGCAACCATCAAGAGAGGCGAGTGGTTGGCCTACTCACCTCTTTTCAGCATCACATGCTCTCACTCGCTCTGCACGTCTTTGCGCGTGACGGTGTAATAGCCGACCAGAGCAACGATGGCTAGCGCCAGCACCAGGCTGACATGCCCATTGCCCAGGCCGATGCCGCCGTCAGCGCGAGATTTGCCGGTCCAGTCGGCGAAGGACGCGCCAATGGGCCGCGTGAGGATGTAGGCGAACCAGAAGGCGAAGATGGCATTCATACGGAACAGGGCATAGCCGATGGCGGGGATGGCGAACAGGGCAAGGAAGAGGATGCCCGATGCCAGGAAACCCAGCTTAAAGGTATAAGCCGTCAGGTCGCCGGTGGCCGTACCCAGCGCGAAGGTGGTGATCACCGTCGCCCAGTAAAACAACTCGCGCCGTGTGGTGTTGATGCTGTGGATGGAAAGCGTATGCTCGGTGGCATACCAGACGGCGAAGATCACGGCCAGCGCGACGGCGAAGGCTATTGTGGAGACGAGATAGGGAATCCCCAGCACGATGTGAACGACATCCGCGCACATGGTGCCGAACAATGCTACCATGATGGCCGCCAGCCAATAAATCGCGGCGACGTAGCGGCGCAGCGCCAGTTGCGCGATCATCGCCACGACGAAACCGGCAGCGCCAAGCAGCACCGCCTTGACGGGGTTCATATGATGCACCAGATAATCGCTGGTGGATTCACCCAGCGCGGTCGTCAGCAGCTTGATGACCCAAAAGAGCAGGGTGATTGCCGGCACCTTGATCAACATGCGCCGGTTGAGCAACCCAACCAGCCCTGATGCAGATCTCGCCGCCGGCAGCTTGAGCGTCGTTTCTTCTTGCCTGCTTGCGGGTTTCATTGCCGGCAGGCGCACCGTCGATTCATCCGGGGTTAGGCGCGACATGGTGAGACTCCTGTGACGTTTGGCGATCCCTCTATTCACTGCGCCATTATGATACGTCAAGCGTCAACGCTTGTCGCGCCGATGGGCCGATGCGGCTAGATCTCATTCCATTGGCTCGACGGAATACCAGTCGCGTCCGGCTTTGATCTCGACCTTGAGCGGCACGCTGAGTTCATAGGCGTTTTCCATGTGGGCGCGCACCAGGCTCGCCACCATATTCACCTCCTCATCCGGCACCTCAAAGACCAGTTCATCGTGTACCTGCAAGATCATCCGCGTGCGCAGGTTGAGCTTGGGATCGCGCAACGTCTTGTCAAGCGCGATCATCGCCAGCTTGATGATGTCGGCATTGGTCCCCTGGATGGGCATGTTGATGGCCTCGCGTTCCGCCGCCTGGCGCTGGGCAAGGGGCAGGTTCAACAGATTGGGGATGAACCGCTTGCGCCCCAACAGCGTTTGCACGTAGCCTTGCGTGCGCACATGATATAGCGTCTCGCGCACATATTCTTTCACCGCCGGGAAGCTGGCCTCGAAGGTCTGGATGAAGTGGCGCGCTTCCTCTTGGGTCATGCCCGCCGTGCGCGCCAGACCAAAGGGCGACTGGCCGTAGATGATGGCATAGGTCACGGTCTTGGCCATGCGGCGCTGATCCTTCGTCACCGCATCCGGCGGGATGTTGTAGAGGCGGCTGGCAGTGATGCGGTGGATGTCTTCATTCGCCTCGAAAGCCGCCACCAGCGCCGGCTCGCGCGTCATGTGTGCCAGGATGCGCAGTTCCACCTGAGAATA
>JAJPKG010000206.1 GCA_021323815.1 Pseudomonadota bacterium | reverse complement strand
CTGCGCTCAAATTGACGCCGTAACACGCTGATTTTCCAATCAGCAGGCAATTTCCCGCCCATTTGCTCAATTGGCGGTCGGTTCGTGTTGGTTAAATGGCAAGCTAATGCGACGTTCCTCAAAGATGGTCGTGAAAATGCGGGGATCTCCCACGAAGGGAGGTACCTTGTCATGCCGAAATGGCTGTTTGCCCGTCCGCCCCAGGATGCGGAGGAAGAACGCCAGGTACGCAAACTGGCGCAGAGCCAGCATGCGCCCGCCGATTGGGTGTTCCATGCCAAAATGGTCGTGCGTAGTTGGATGGGGCAGCGCACGACGGCCCTTGCGAGCGAGTTGCACTGCCATGTACAAAACGGTGCGTGAGCGCCTGATCGCCTTCAACGAGCGCGGCCTCGATGGCTTGGACATGCGCCCTGGATCTGGTCGTCGTCCGCGTTTGACCCAGGAAGAGCGCAGCCAGATTCTGGAACTGGTCAAGTTCCCGCCGCCGGGCAAAGCGACCTACGGCTGGCAGGAGACCGTTGCTGCCCCTGAGCCGGAGGGGGAGCCAGAATGGACCCTCGACAGTTTGACCGCGATGGCGCAGCAGCAAGGTATCCAGGTACGACGCCGTCAAGTGCGGCGGATTTTTCGCCACGAAGGCGTGCGCTGGCGCAAGACGCGGTTGTGGGCCACGAGTACGGACAAGGAGTTTGTCCCAAAAGAACGCCGATCGTCGCGCTCTACACCGCCCCACCTCAGGACGCGACGATCCGCTGTGTCGATGAGGTAGGACCCGTGACTCCGCGCAACTTCCCCCCAGCTCCGGGCTGGTCGCCCTCTGGCCATCGCATCAAAGTCCCCTTGGACTACGCCAGAGGAACGGAGAAAGGGTGGGTGTATGGCGCGCTCTGCATACGAGATGGCCAAGCGCTGACGTAGACAGCGCTCTCCCGTCATACCGCGGGGTATCTTGCGCTGTTGCAAGCGCTCGACCAAGCGTATTCGCAGGGCGACCTGGATCTGATTGCCGATAATCTCGCCAGTCACAGCAGTGGCCCCATTCGGGAGTGGCGGGCGGAGCATCCGCGTATCCATCACGCCTTTATTCCGGTCGGAGCTGCCTGGTGGAATCCGATCGAAGGGTGGTGGCGCATCTTTCGTCGCAAAGCCGTTGCTGGCACCTCTTTGGCGAACAGCGAAGACATTGCCATCGTTACGCGATTAGCGACCTCTCAACTCAATCGCCATGCTAAGCCTTGGGTTTGGGGTCGGCCTCCTCCCACACCAAGAAAGCTCCGTCGCCGTTTTGTCTACCATCTTTGAGGAACGTCGCACTAAGCATAACGAACATGACGGGTGCCGCTGGCACCTGTTGTTTTTTTGCCTGAGTTTGTGTTACTATGCACAATGGATTTGCGATTTGTCAAGCATAGCCAACAGAAAGGAGGCGGATATCTTTTGAGCACTTTCGCTGTCAAGATACGGCGCGTCACCGTCATGCCGCATCCCAACGCAGATCGGCTGGAACTGGGCACCGTAGATGATTATCACGTCGTCATCGCGAAGGGCGAATATCAAACAGGGGATCTCGCCGTTTATATCCCTGAACAGGCGATTGTGCCGCCGCAGATCATCGCGGAACTGGGACTGGAAGGCAAGCTGCACGGCGCGGATCATAACCGCGTGCGGGCAATGAAGTTGCGCGGCGAGCTGTCGCAGGGCTTGCTCTATCGTCCCGCACCCTGGCCGGAACATTGGGTTGAAGGGACCGATGTCGCCGAGGAACTGGGCATCGTGAAATGGGAACCGCCCATTCCCATCTCCATGCAGGGCGACGTGGAGCGCGCGCCGTTCGGTACCATCTTTCGCACCTACACTGACATCGAGAACGTGAAGGCGTTCCCGAACGTGTTGCAGGAAGGCGAAGAGGTGATTTTCACCGAAAAGCTGCATGGCTCCTGCCTGGTGGCCGGTCTGCTCGATGGGCAGCGCGTCGTCTCGTCCAAAGGCATTGCCGGGCATGGGCTGGTGCTGCGCGAAAGCGCCACAAACGTCTATTGGCGCGCGGCGCTGCAAGAAGGTGTCTTCGATAAACTGGCGGCATTCTTGAGTGACACCGGCCAGACGCAAGCGATGCTCTTCGGGGAAGTGCTGGGCGTGCAGGATCTCACGTATGGTTTCGTGGGAGGCCAAATCGGCTTCCGCGCCTTCGACCTGTATACCGCCCAGGGCTTCGCGGATTACGATGATTTCGTGGCGTTTTGCGAGCGGTATGGTTTGCCGCGCGTGCCGGAGATCTATCGCGGCCCGTTCAGCAAAACGGTGATGCAGCACCACACCGACGGCGGTTCGACCATTGCCGCACACCTCCGCGAGGGGGTGATTATTCGCCCCGTGCGCGAGCGCGATGAACTGGACATCGGGCGCGTCATCCTCAAGTCGGTTTCCGGCGACTACCTGACGCGCAAGGGTGGCACGGAACTGCAATAGCGGGCAGCCGCTTTATTTCGAGAAAGAGCGTGCGACGGGAGTGGAACAGCGCCCCCCGTCGCGTTTTCAGGCATCCACCAGCTCCAATACCGCGCTGAGCCGCGTGATCGTGCGCCCTTGCCAGGAATCGACATCGCGACGAAAGGCATCCGCCTCCACCGCGTCGCGGATGAGCACCGGCGTCATGCCGACCGATTGTGCTCCCGTCAGATCTCCGCTGCTGCCGTCACCAACATAGAAACATCGCTCCGGCGCGACTGCCAGCCGCTCTCATGCCCTGCCGCCAAGATGGATGTTGCATTCAAAGACGCCGGAATCGCCGGGAAGGCGCAGATAGTCGATGGAAAAAAGGCCGGCTTGTTGTGGATAAAAGATCGAGGCCGGGAAGGTTTGCGCCAGGCGATTGCTGGTGAAGATCTGCACTAGATTTCCCTGGCTGTCGCGCTTGTCGGACTGATGCACGGCATCTGGTGGAGTGAAACGGGTGCAGATACGTTGTGCCTGATCCGCCGGCCAGGCGGACGCATCGATCTTCGTCGCTGTGATGCTGTTGACATGCTGCGCGCCATCCACGCCGGGGCCGAAATAGACATTCAGCAGCAGGCTATCTTGCTGATAAACCCCATCGCCGCGCACCACATATTGCGCG
>JAJPKG010000137.1 GCA_021323815.1 Pseudomonadota bacterium | reverse complement strand
GATGCCCAGAATGATGAACGCCGCGTTGCCAAAGGTCGCTTCCAGCAGTCCGCCGACGCGATCGCCCACCCGCTCGGCAAGGACATCGGTGAAGCCGGCGATCAAACCTGCCAGCGGGATCAGCGCCAGCGCGATCAAGATGAACGTCAGCCCTTCGCCGCCACCCAGATCATACACCTGATTGGCGATGCCCAGCGGTCCAGCGATGAGCAACACGTTGATCGGTCGAAAAAGAACTCGCATGCCCCCTCCTTGCCCAATTCTTGTAATTATCGGCCAGATCATAGCAAACGCAAAGAGAAGACACCAGCAAATGGAGTGAGAATCCGCTAAGAGTTCGCCTTTGCTGCAAAATGCCACTCAATGCCGCCGGATCGCCCTTTAGCCCAGCCGGCGGACATGCACCGGCCCCGGATCGGTTCCCGTCAGCAGGTGGGCGACGGCGCGCTCAGCAGTGCCGGCACCCAGCGCGATGCCGTGACCATTGCAGGCGATGCAGAAATGGACAGCGGGCAAGTGAGGCAGGCTGCCGACGATGGGCAGGCCGTCGGGGGTGAAGGCCATGATGCCGGCCCAGCGGCGCGCGACGGGCACGGTGACATCGGGGAAATGCTCGCGCAGGTAGGCATCCAGGATGGCCTGGACGGGGGCGTTGGTGCGGTCGTCCAGGGTGTCGTGTTCCAGGGGCTTGTTTTGCTTGCGTCCGCCGCCGATGAGCAGTCGCCCGTCAAAGGTGTCGCGGTAATACATATAGCCGTAATCGCTGTAGCCGAGGGTGTTCAGCACGGGCGACTGGCCGGGGGGCAGCGGCTCCGTCACCAGGCATTGTGCGCGGGTGGGGATAACCTTGCCGATGAAATAGGGATCGACCGAGACGGAATAGGCATTGGTGCAGAGCATGACCTGCCGTGCCTGAAAGACAAATTGCCGGGTGAAGGCCAGCACGCCGCCCGCGCCGTCATTGCGCAGGGCATAGAGTTCGTTGTTGGGGATAAACTCCGCGCCGGAAGCGGCGAGGACGGCGCGCGTCAACTCATAGGGCTGGATGGCGGCATCCCAGGGCTGTTCGATGGCGGCGTAATAACCGCGATTCAGGGGATCATGATCGTGATAGATCACGTCGATGCCGTCGGCATTTGCGGCGCGGGCAGCTTCTGCCAGATCGGCTTTCTCTTCTTCGCTTTCGGCCAGCAGCAGGGAGCCGCATTCTTGCATCGGCACGCCGGCCTCTTTGGCGATGCGCCGCCAGAAGGCGTGCGAGGCTTTGGAGATGGCCCACATCTCGCGCACGGTCGCCGTGCCATAGCGCGCGACAGCGTGATGATAGTAGGTATCCAGGCCGGTGATCATGAAGCCGGCGTTGCGTGAACTGGCCCCCAGCGCCACATCGCGCATGTCGGTGATGACAACGTGCCGGCCCGCCTGCGCCAGAAAATAGGCGGCGGCGCAGCCCACCAGCCCCGCGCCGACCACCAGCACATCCACTTCGCGGCGCGGCTGGGTGTCATTCGCCTGCCAGATTGAAACCGTCATCTGTGCATCTCCATCAAGCCGCCGGGAGGTTTTGCTCCCGGCTCGGAACAGAAACCCCTTCGGGCTGGATCATGTTGCTCGCGTTCAGAGCGCTTTGCTCTGCGACTCCCCCTCCCCGGCAAAGCTAGGGAGGGGATCGGCGGATGAGGCTCAATCCTGGCCGCGCATCTCACCAGGCACAACCATATGCCCTGGACGGCAGGCATGTCAACTGGTGGGGCGGGTGAGGGGCAGTTCCATGATGAAGGTGCTGCCCTCGCCGGGAGTGGATTCCACCCAGAGCCTGCCGCCGTGCTCCTGCACGATGGCCTGAGCGATGAAGAGGCCGAGGCCCAGCCCTTCGAGCTGCTGGTGCTGCGCGCCACGAAAGAAACGCTCGAACAGGTGCGCTTGCGTTTCAGCGTCAATGCCCGGTCCGGTGTCGCGCACGCTGATCTGCGCGCAGCCGCAGGGTGTAACGCCGAGGCTGACGCTGATGGTTGCGGGTTCCGGCGCATATTTGAGCGCGTTGGAAACCAGATTGGTCAGCACCTGGCGAAGGCGCTCAGCGTCGCACACGGCGGGAACGGGGGCATCCGCGCCAGCGAGAGCGATGGATCGCTTGCTGATTTGCTGCGCTTCCGTCACAACGGCCCTGGTGATGTCGGCGAGATCCGCGGGGGCGAGATCGACGGCGAGCTTGCCTTCACTGATGCGCGTCATGTTCAGCATGGTATCGAGCATGCGGCTCATGCGCTTGGCGTGAAAGACGATGTCATCGGCGCGTTTGGTGATCTCTGCCGGGTCAGCGCCCCTGACCACCGATTGCTGCAAGAGGCGCGCGCCGAGAATCAGCGGCGCGAGTGGCGCGCGCAGTTCGTGGCTGGCGATGTGAATGAACATATCTTTCAGGTGGTCCAGCCGCTGGCGCTCTTCCTCAAACTGGTGGCGCTCGGTGACATCGCGCATGACCGCGACGGCACCGATGATGGTACCCTGCGCGTCATAGACCGGCCTGCCGGCGACGCTGACAAACATATCACGGCCATTCTTCCCCCGAATGATGATATCTCCACTGGCAGACCCGACCAGGTGTTCGCCGGACAACATGCGCGTTTGCGGCCACTGCTCGCGCGTCAACGGCACGCCCTGCACATCGCGCGGCTGCGAGAGGAGCGCGCGCTCAGCTAACGGCAAAGATTCATAGCGCGCCGTGCCGTAATCGGCGAACATGTCACGCATGGCCTGGTTGCAGTGAGTGATGGTGCCATCGGGAGCATAGACGGCAATGGCGTCCACTACTGCGTTGAACAGCGCATCAATTTCACCCAGTTGCTTTTCCGCTTTCACTTTCGTCTGCTGGGCCTCCGCCAGCAGGCGGGCATGATCGATAGCCAGCGCCATGCGATCCGCCACGCGCTGCAACAGATGGATGTCGGCTTCGGCAAAGTGACGCGGAGTGGTAGTGCCGACGTGTAAAACACCAATCAGGCGATCAGTGATGGTGAGCGGCACACCCAATATGGAACAGAGGTGATCGCGCAGGAAGAGGTTTGAGACTGGGAAGGAATTGAGATCGTCAACCAGCAAGGGTTGGCGGGTGGCGGCAATGGTGCCGGCGAAGCCCTGGCCAAGCGGCACGCGCACCTTACCTGCCCGTTCTTCAACGCCGCGCACCGCTTGCAACGCCAGGGTTTGCCCATCCGGTTCCAGCAGCAGCAGAGCCGCATTAGCAACGCCCATAAACTCCTGGACACGGCTCAACAACTCTGAATATAAAGTGGGCAGGTCAAGGTGTGACAGCGCAGTGTCGGTGATGGCTTGCAAGGCAAGAAGCTCGCGTTCATAAGACTGCGTGAGCAGAGGCGGGTGTATTGATGATTGCTTGCGACGCGGTGATTGTCCCATTGCGGCTCCTTCCTTTCGCCTAGAACGCCGTTGCCTTCCCACTGCCCGATCAAACGACCATCAAAATGTGCCAAAATGTGCTCTATCGGGCGTATTCTAGCATGTTCGCATGCAAGATTCAAACCAAAAGAAGAAATGGTCATCGATTTCAACGCCTGATGATTCGGGAAATTGCCCCACTCATAGCCGTGTGACTTCCTCGCGTCCTGTCTCTCGCCCTATAAGCTTTTTAAGCGGCATGGCGCTGATATCCTGCCGAAGGGATTGGGTCGCCTGACCCCCGAAAAGGAGACGTCACATGGCACACACACGGCTGATTCCCCCAACCCGCTTGTCCGAACCGTTGCAACACCTGGCGTATGACTCGTTTCAGCGCGGTTATCATCATCTGATGGCCGCGCTGGCCGGTGACGATGCCCCGCTGGAAGATGCGCTCATCTGCCTGAATGCGGCGCTGGTGATCGCCACGCCCGCCACGTGGCCGGAACTGTGGCTGAACGCGCGAGCCGCTCGCAACGACGCTTTGCGGCTTCGTGAAAAAGCCAAGCCGATGTAATGTTTCATGCACGCAAATAGCACGGGGCGCATCACATCCGATGTGCCCCGCTTGTTTTCCCTCTTCTTTCATGCGTTGTCTGCGAGCCAGCGAGCCTCGTTGAGACCGGCACGCGCTTCCAACCACATCTCAGGCCAAGCGTCCGGTGTGGCAACCTCAAGGACGATCAGGAAATGCTGGCGCGCCGATTCACAGGCGCTGCGGTCGCCTTGATGCGCGGCAATCAGGTCGAGCAGGCCAAGCTGAAATGCTTCGCGCGCCATCAGTTGCAGTTGGGGATCAAGCGTTGGGGACATGGGAGAAATTCTCCTTCCGGGGATGAAAGCACCGGTTCTTGGTGATGTTGCAGCGGCGGCGGTACCGTTGATCCAAAACATAACGAGATCGCACATGCGAAGGGAAGTCACACGGATATGAGTGTAGGCATATGGTGTCATGAGAGAGCAGATTTCTCGGAGAAAAATCCATGATAGAATTGAAGTGCAGTCGATAACCATTGGTAGGTAATTACTGCTGAGGACTCATAGCGATGTGAGTTTTCAGGAAAAGATATCATGTACTACCATTTGAAAGGCGAAAGGAGCACAATGATGAGTCGAGAACCAGAAGAAACGAAGTGGAACATCTTTGCCCGCGAGTTGGAGATTGTGCTTGCCAAGCACAACCTGCGCATCGGTCAGCTCGACAATCGCCATGATGAGGACGGAATCCTGGTGCATCCGGCGAAAGTGAGCCGGCTCCAAAAATCGCTGGATGAGCCGGGCCTCTACCCAACCTTAAGTCCGAAAGAAATCGAGAGGATGGCGAAATTGTTTGATCTTTCTGATGACGAAGTGGAGCAATTGCGCGCGGCGGTCATGGCCACTGCGGTGGAACGGGCGCTGATGGCGCGCATGCGCGACCCGGAAACGGCGCTGATGGCGGCTGATGACGTGTTTCGCATCTTGAAATCCGCCATCGGCAACTCACCCCGGCTGGCACAAGCCAAAGACGGCGAATGGCTGAGCGAGATCACCAGCGAAGGTGATGCCGATTTCGAGCACGCACTGCAATTGATGGACCAGGCGGCACTGGCCCTTCATACCTGCGGGGAAGTTACAGCGATGCATGCTAAGTTGTCGTATGCCCGCGAAGCCCAACTTGCTTATCAACAGGCACAAGCCTGTTTGCAGCGCTGCACGTCTCCCGCCCATACCGAGCCGCAATGGCGCAATTGGCACGATGAAGCCGTGCAGCAATTGCGCTATACCGCAGAATTGATCGCGGATCTGGAAAGGAAGCGACCATGAGTCAGCCCGCACAACGCGCTTTGATCGTGGGGATCAAGAACTATCGCAACTTGCGCCAACTGGATTGGACCATCAACGACGCGCTGGCGATGTATGAAGTGCTGAGATGCCACGAGAACGGCGAGCCAAATTTTGCATGTCACCTTGTTTTAGGCTGCGCGCCCGTCGATGCCCCTGTTGGCGCTGCCGGGCTTGCCGGCGCTGACGTCTCGTTTGACGCCACCTATAACAGCCTGTTCAATGCGTTCGAGCAGCTTTTCGCATTTGACGGCACCGTGCTGCTCTATTTTTCCGGCCACGGCGTCACATCTCCTCAGGGGCGCTGCCTGGCCGCGCAAGATAGCACCAAAGCCGCGCGGGGCATTCAGATGAACGAACTGCTCAAGATGGCCAACCACTCTAACGCTCGCAACGTCCTGATGATCATCGACAGTTGTTACAGCGGGTGGATCGGCGATCCTCCCGAAGGCAGCGAGCAAAACTGGAACATCCCCGAAGATCGGCTGAAAGAAGGCGTCACCATCCTCGCTGCCGCCAGGCCGGATGAAAAAGCCATCGAGATCGAAGGGCACGGCGTCTTCACGCGCCTGGTGCTGGGCGCGCTCAAGGGTGGGGCGGCGGATGTGCGCGGGCGCGTCTCGGCGGCGTCGATCTATGCCTATGTGGAACAGGCACTCGGCCCCTGGCAGCAACGCCCGGTGCATAAGTCCAACGCCAGCAGCATGCCACCCATCCGCTTTTGCCGGCCTCTCATCAGCGACGACCTGCTGCGGCTGCTGCCAACCCTGTTTCCCACGCCGGAATTTCAGGTGGCGATGGACCCTTCCTTTGAAGTGACCAGCCCGAACGCGGACCCGGAGAAGGTCAAGATCTTCAAAACGTTCAAGCGCTATCAGATCGCGGGCTTGTTGCGTCCTGCTTACGCTTTTGATGAAGATCTGTACTTCGTGGCGATCAACCGCCGCAAGGTGGAATTAACGCCGCTGGGTCAATTTTACTGGCAACTGGCCAAAGATGGCCGTTTGAGCGGTTCACCCGCCTTTGAATCCGCGAGGAGTAACGCCGTGATCGATCCTGAATCCCTGGCCAAGCTGTTTCACGAGACCTATGAGCGTCTGGCCCCCTTCTATCAGTATGAGACCCGCGAGGCGACGCGCACCACATGGGATAAGGTGCCGGACCAGAACAAGCGCCTGATGATCGCGGTGGCGACCGAGGTGCTGGCGACGCTGGCCAATCTGGAGAAAGACGCTGCAACGCAGGCGACCTCTGAAGCTCAACTTCCACCATCTGAGCGATAGATGCTGTCGTTCGTCCCGGTTCATGGCTCTGCTGCCCATACCTGCCGATCTTGATGCATAATACACGCAGAATTGGCACGAGATTGGCTGCTCGTTGCAGGGAAGAGCTATCCCCCGTGGGCGGGTCGCAGGGCGATGGGCGTATGGATGACGCCCATCCAGAGGCGATCTGCGCGGCAACGAGCGTTGGAAAGAGCGACAGCATATGGCATACGACGTATCAGATGCCCTGGTCTTTTTCGGGGCAACGGGCGACCTGGCCTATAAACAGGTATTTCCGGCGCTGCAAGCGCTGGCCAAACGCGGCCACCTGAACATGCCGGTCATCGGCGTGGCGGGCCGGTCATGGACCTCGGAGCAGTTGCGCGACCACGCGCGGCAAAGCCTGCAAGAGCACGGCGGGGTAGACGAAGCAGCATTCGCTCAACTCGCCCCCCGTCTGACGTATATCGGTGGCGACTATCATGCTGCTGAGACGTATCAAAAGCTGCGCCAGGCGCTGGGTGACGCGAAACGCCCGCTGCATTACCTGGCCATTCCCCCCAGCCTGTTCGCGACAGTGGTGGAGGGATTGCAACAGTCGGGCTGCGACCAGAACGCGCGCGTGGTGCTGGAAAAACCCTTTGGCCGCGACCTGGAATCCGCCCAGGAACTCAACAAGATTCTGACCTCCGTCTTCCCCGAAGACGCCATCTTTCGCATCGATCACTATCTGGGCAAGGAGCCGGTGCAAAACCTGCTCTATTTCCGCTTCGCCAACTCGTTTCTAGAGCCGATCTGGAACCGCGAGTACATCGACAGCATCCAGATCACAATGGCGGAAAATTTCGGAGTGGAAGATCGCGGCAAGTTCTATGAAGAGGCGGGAGCGATCCGCGACGTGGTGGAAAACCATCTGTTGCAGGTGGCCGCGCTGCTGACGATGGAGCCGCCGGCGCGGGGTGCCCCCGACGCGATCCGCGACGCGAAGACGCAGGTGGTCAAGGCGATGCAGCCGTTGAGCATTGCCAATGTGGTGCGCGGGCAATATCAGGGCTATCGCCAGACGCCGGGCGTCGCGCCGGATTCGACGGTGGAGACGTTCGCCGCTGTGAAGCTGCGCATCGACTCGCGGCGCTGGGAAGGCGTGCCGATCTATATCCGGGCGGGCAAGTGCCTGCCGGTGACTTCGACCGAGGTGCTGGTGGAACTGAAACGCCCCCCGCGCGTCGTGTTCGACGCGACCGAGCCGGAGCATGCCAATTATTATCGCTTCCGGCTCAGCCCGGATGTGACCATCGCGCTGGGGGCGCGGGTGAAACAGCCCGGCGAGGCCATGCAGGGCGAACCGACCGAATTGATCGCCCGGCACATCCCCGGCGGCGATGAGATGTTGCCCTATGAGCGACTGCTCAGCGATGCCATGCACGGCGACCAGACCCTTTTCGCCCGCGAAGATATGGTGGAAGCGGCGTGGAGTGTGGTCGATCCCATCCTGGGCAACGCGACACCGCTGCATGAATATGCCCCCGGCACGTGGGGGCCGCCCCAGGCCAACGCGCTGATCGCCGGCAACGGTGTCTGGCACAATCCACAGGTTGATCCGCTGGCAAGCAAACAATAGGCCCACCCCTTTCCCCTCCCCATCCTGGCGGATGAAGAGGGGAGAGCATACCACGGAGATGATCGCGCAGATCGACGCCATGACCTGCCCGATCGGTCTCCCCCTCCCTAACTTTGCTGGGGAGGGGGGTTGGGGGGTGAGGCCCCCCAAAGGAGTTCACCTCATTATGACCGCAAACCCAACATCCAGCGTGCCGCCGCTGACACAGCGACCGGCATGGCGCGCCTTAGAGGCGCATTATCAGCAGATCAAAGACGCGCACCTGCGCGATCTGTTCGCGCACGATCCCCAGCGTGGAACGAAATTCGTCGCTGAGGGCGCGGGCCTGTACTTCGATTATTCCAAGCACCGCGTGACGGATGAGACGCTGCGCTTGCTGCTGCAACTGGCGCAGGAATGCGGGCTGCGCGAGCGCATCGACGCCATGTTCCGGGGCGATCCCATCAACATCACGGAAAATCGCTCGGTGCTGCACGTGGCGCTGCGCGCGCCGCGCGATGCGGTCATCATGGCCGAGGGCCGGAACGTGGTGCCGGAGGTGCACGCCGTGCTGGACAAGATGAGCGCCTTCGCCGATCAGGTGCGCGGCGGCGCGTGGAAGGGCTACACCGGCCAGCGCATTCGCAATGTCATCAACATCGGCATCGGTGGGTCGGATCTCGGTCCGGTCATGGCCTATGAGGCGCTGAAAGATTACAGCGACCGCAACATGACGTTTCGCTTCGTCTCGAATGTGGACGGCACGGATTTCGTGGAGGCGACGCGCGACCTGAACCCGGCGGAAACGCTGTTCATCATCTCGTCTAAGACCTTCACCACGCTGGAGACGATGACCAATGCGCAGTCTGCCCGCGCCTGGGTGCTGAACGCGCTGCACGATGAAAACGCGGTGGCGCGGCACTTCGTCGCCGTTTCGACCAATGCTGAGGAAGTGCAGAAGTTCGGCATCGACACCGCCAACATGTTCGGCTTCTGGGACTGGGTTGGCGGGCGCTATTCGATGGATTCCGCCATCGGTCTTTCGACGATGATCGCCGTCGGGCCGGAAAACTTCCGCCAGATGCTCGCCGGCTTCCACGCGATGGACGAGCATTTCCGCGCGACGCCCTTTGAGCGCAACCTGCCGGTGCTGATGGGCCTGCTCGCCGTGTGGTACAACAATTTCTTTGGCGCGCAGACGGTGGCCGTGCTGCCCTATGATCACTATCTGAAGCGCTTCCCGGCTTATCTGCAACAGTTGACGATGGAAAGCAACGGCAAAAGCGTGACGCTGGACGGCTTGCAGGTCAACTATCAGACCGGGCAGATCTTCTGGGGCGAGCCGGGAACAAACGGCCAGCACTCGTTCTATCAACTGATCCACCAGGGGACGAAGCTGATCCCGTGCGACTTCATCGGGTTCAGCCAGACGCTGAATCCGCTGGGGGATCATCACGATCTGCTGATGGCGAATTTATTTGCCCAGACGGAAGCGCTGGCGTTTGGCAAGACGCCGGAGCAGGTGAAGGCGGAAGGGACGGCGGACGCGCTGGTGCCGCATCGCACCTTCGCGGGCAACCATCCCACCACGACCATTTTGGCGGAACGGCTGACGCCCGCGACGCTGGGCACGCTGGTGGCGCTCTATGAGCACAGCGTCTTCACGCAAGGGACGATCTGGCAGATCGATTCTTTCGATCAATGGGGCGTGGAGTTGGGCAAAGTGCTGGCGAAGCGCATCATTCCTGAATTGCAGAGCAAGGATGAGCCGCAATTGAACCACGACAGTTCGACCAACGCGCTCATCCGGCGCTATCGTCAGCAGCGGGGAAGTCGCGGATAAAAACGGCGGGGGAATGGAGCGCGTGCGGCGCGCTCACCGGGGAATCCGCTTCCCCGGTCCCGCCACACACAACGCACCCCTATCTGGCCACCCGTTGCTTTGAGGATGGTGCATCGTTTATGCTATTGAGCATGAATCAAACGTGCGTGTGGCAAAACAGTTAAGGGAGCTTCCAATTCGATGCGCGCATTCACGCGATGTCTGATCGCTTCTTCACTGCTGATAGGAATATCTCTGGCCCTGGCATCTTGCGGCTACCCACTGATGACATCTTCTAATGTGCGTGGTTCGGGCACAGTCAAGACCGAGGTGCGCAAGGTCAGCCATTTCGATGCCATCACGTTTTCGGCGCTCGGCACCGTGCAGATCGTGCAATCCGGCGTCGAGGGTGTCAGCGTCACCGCCGAAGATAATTTCTTGCCGCTGCTGAATACCGCCATTGAAGGGACAACGCTGGATATTCACGTACAATCGGGCGTCAACTTGCACCCCACCAAGCCAATCCTGTTTCTCGTCGCTGTCAAGCAACTGAACAGCATCACGCTCAGCGGCGTGGGCACCATCACCGCCGCAAAGCTCGCAGGATCCCATCTGGCGCTCGCGCTGAGCGGGGCAGGGACGATGACGCTGCACAACCTGACCCTCACGACGCTCACCGCCACCCTCAGCGGCGCGGGCAGCCTGACCTTGACCGGGCAGGCGCAAACTCAGACCGTCACCCTCAGCGGCGCGGGCAGCTATCTGGCGAAAGATCTGGCGACGCATAACGCCGCCGTCACCCTCAGCGGCACAGGCAGCGCCGCCATTCGCGCCAGCGACACGCTGGATGTCACCATTACCGGCGCGGGCAGCCTGACGTATTACGGCAATCCGACGGTGACGAAGCACATCACCGGCGTCGGCACAGTGAAGCAGGGCGGGGCGTAGGATGAGGGATCGAGCGGCCTGCCCCGTGTCGCATTCATGGCCTACGATGCCGCTTGGCAAAGTTCTAGCATATGGCAAACAATGTATCTGCATTGATGCCCTAATGGCTTATCAATGCTGCTGGGTACAGTTACCATCCCTTGCCGAGCAGCGGCGCATTGTGACATATCTACATGAGGTGCAGGCGCGGGTAGACGCCGTGCGCGCCCTGCAAGCGGAAACGGCGGCGGAACTGAACGCGCTGCTGCCGTCGGTGCTGGACCGCGCCTTTCGCGGCGAACTGTGAGGAGGCAATGTTATGAGCAGCGACATGTTCACCGCGTTTCCCGTCATCGAAACGCCGCGCTTGATCCTGCGCCAGATTCAGCCGGAAGATGCCGAGGCGCTCTTCGCCACGTTTTCCGACGAAGACGTGATGGAGTTTTACGGCGACCTGCCGCACAAGTCGGTGGAAGATTCGCGCGAGTTGATCCGCATGCAGCACGAATGGTACGCGCGACGCCAGGGCATTCGTTGGGGCATCACGCGGCGCGGGGATGATACGGTCATCGGCTCATGCGGCTTCTTTCATTTCGATGAGGGGTTTTTGCGTGCCGAGGCGGGCTATGAACTCAACAAAGCGCATTGGCGGCAAGGGATCATGACTGAGGCATTCAGCGCCATCCTCACTTACGGTTTCAATGAAGCCGGCTTGCGCCGCGTCGAAGCAATGGTGGATGGCGAGAATGAACGCTCGAAAAACTTCCTGCTCAGCCTGGGTTTCACCCACGAGGGAACCTTGCGCCAGCGCTTCTTTTTCAAAGGCCGCTTTCACGACGACCTCTATTTTGGGCTGTTGCGCGATGAATGGCAGCCGCACTGAAATGCGTTGGTGACACTCTTGATCGATGCTCTCCCTGCAACTGCCGGCGCACCAGCCGTATCCTGGCCGATCAGCACTTTTCTTGATGATGTGATATCATCAGATGAATAATGAGATAAATAACACTGCTAGGTAGCATTATCACTAGATTTGCAACTCTCTTTTATTTGTGATACACTTACGGCGAGGATATCAGGTGCGTCGCAACGAGCACAATGCTTGCGGTTCAGACACCACCATCCTTGCTTGGAGGCGCGCTTATGAGCGACGAACAAAATAAAGCTGCGGTCCATGAGATCATGCAAGATCTGCGCACGGCGGTAACAAAATTGCTGCCGCATGAATGGACCTCCCACTGGAATGAGCCGGATATTGATGCATTGGCGCTCATTCGCGGCTTGTCGCAAACCGTCGAAGAACTGTCGATGCAGATTGATAGCGTTGTGCTGCGTGTGCAGAGCGATCAAATCAGCCCAGAGCAGGGTATCGAAGATGCCCACGCTCACATCCTCACGGCGGTTCACCGCATGGTGCCCAGCGTTGACGTGAAGCAGCGCGTGTGGCGTCGCCCGCAGATCGGCAATCTGGTTGAACTGGCGCAATATCAGTTGGCGGTGGAAACGCTGATGAAGGAATTGGTTCAGTTGCAAAATCGCCTCGAGCAAGCAGCAAGCGCATCCCATGCTCAGATCGAGCACGGGCCGCCGCCACCGACAGCAGAGGGCCAGAAAGAACCGTCCAAGGCCAACTCACATCTGCCTCAGCCGCTCAACGATCACTCATGAGCAGGATGGCACCTCATCCCCACCAGGCAATTTTTGCTCCTGGTGGGGATTTTTTCTTCTGCCTTTTGCGCTGCTGACATCCCGTTGTCACATCCGCTGGCTACAATGGGGATGTGAGCAACAGCATCGGCGCTGATGCCGCAATCTCTCAGCAGCGAAAGGAAAGAACCAGCATGGCAAAATTGCGCGGTCCCGATTTCATCAGCTTGCAGGTACGCGACTTCGCCGCCTCGCGCGCCTTCTATACCGAACGCTTGGGGCTTGCGGTGGATCGCCGCTTCGACACAGAGGATTTCGTCCTCTTCGACACCAACTCCATCCCCTTCGCGCTGGCGGCGGCCAAAGTGAACCTGGACGAAGCGCCGCAGCCGGGATGGGGCGTCTCGCTCTGGCTGGATTGCGATGATGTCGATGCCTTGCATGATGCGCTGGCAGCGGCGGGCGTCACCATCATCACCCCGCCCTATGACGGCCCCTTTGGCCGCACCTTCGTCTTCGCTGATCCTGACGGCTATCGCATCACCGCGAACGAGAATCCCTGGGATCGGTTTCCCCTCGGCGGTTTGCAACAGCAATAGAAAAAAGGGCGGCAAACCCGATGATGGTTTGTCGCCGAAAGAAACATCTCGTAGTGCTACTGGCTGGACCACACCGCCCAGATCGCGCCGTTCTCGATCAGTTTCGCGTTGCCGCCGTGCGCATCGCCGATATACAGCGCCGAGCGGGGGATGTTATCGGCCTGCGACAACGAAATTTCCACCCACACCAGCGCCTTGCCATCCGGTGAGGGAGCCGGCCAGGTCTCAGCCTTTAGCGGATCGCCGCTTGCCGCGCCGGACAGCAGCTTGGTTGGGTTGCTGCCGTCGGCGTTGATCTGCCAGATGTCAGCGCCGCGCATGAAATAGATGGTCTTGCCATCCGCTGACCAGGTGGGCGAGCTGATGCGTGGCGCGAAGGCCGGCGCGGCGTCGCTGTCGGTATAGATCACCTTGCCGTTCGTGCCGTTGGCGTCATAGATCAGCAGATCATCTTGCGCGGCGGTCGTCTCGGAAGCCAAAATGTGCTGGCCGTCCGGCGAAAACGAGGCTTGCAACGCGTTGGCGTCTTTGGCGTTCGACACTGGAGCCAGCACCTGGGCATTGCCGCTTTTATCCACCAGCAATACCTGCGTGCCACAGTTGCCGCCGGAAATCAACAGGTGACTGCCGTCCGGCGACCAGCTCAGCGTAGTGCGGAAGCCGTTGCTGTCGCCATTGATGGCATGGTCCACAAAGCTGCCCAGCGGCCCCCCGCGCGGCGCGTCGTTGCATTGCACATCCGCCCCTTGCGGCGCGGGCAGCGCAATGGTTCCCGCTTGCGTGCCGGAAGATACGTTCATCATGATGAACGCGCTCTGCGGCACGGCGTTTTTGGTGGTGGTGCCCGTCGTGCTGCTCGCTGGACTTCCGGCATAGGCCACTTCTTTGCCGTCCGCCGACCAGAGCAGCGACCCGGTATCCAGCGGGTTCGCGGGTTTGATGGTGTTTTGCAAGATGCCCTTGCGGTCGTAGATATAAATATCGTTATTGGCAGGGGTGGTCTTATCAGGGCCAAAGACCGCCACCAGCTTGCCATCCGGCGACCAGGCCGGCGGGCCGTAGCAGTTGACGGTGGGCGGGCAGGTGGTGGTGGTGACGGCGTGCGCGTTGCTGCCATTGCCCGCTGCCAGCCACAGATTGCCGTCCGCGCCGATAAATGCCAGCAACGGGCCGGAGCCGAGATCAACCCCGGCACTGTCGCTGCTGTCGCCCGCGCAGCCCGCCAGCGCCAGCATGCCGGCCAGCGCCACCGCGCTCAGTGCGCGCCACAGGTGGGGCCGTATCAGTGTGCGAAAATCCCTCATCGCCGCCAAAATACCTTTCTTGACGATGCATCAGTCGTCCGGCGCTCACCCCCTGCATGCTGCCATGAGATGCGCAGTGAGGTACAGGGGCGCATGAGTCTTCTTCTTGGTATGACACGCATCATCCATCGGAAAAGGACGCAGCCTGCCGCGCCGGAACCAGTGTGCGCCAATTATACATGAACTTTTGCCGCCTGGCGAGAGGGAGCATCCGTTTGGCCTATGCGCCGCTTATCCCCGCTTCATGGCGCGGGCGATGTCGCGCTGCACCTCGCGTTTGGCGATATCTTCGCGCTTATCATAGAGCTTCTTGCCGCGACACACGCCCAGTTCCACCTTGACAATGCTGCCCTTGAAATACAGTTTCAGCGGGATCAGTGTCAGGCCCTTCACCTGCACCTGATTTTCCAATTGGTGCAACTGGCGGCGATGTACCAGCAGCTTGCGCAGGCGCGTTGGCTCGTGGTTCATATAGGTGCCTTGCTCATAGGGCGCGATGTGCATGCCTTCCAGCCACAGCTCGCCGTTGCGGATGCGCGCAAACGCCCCGCGCAGATTCACCTTGCCCTCGCGGATCGACTTGATCTCCGTGCCGGTCAGCACGATGCCCGCTTCCAGCGATTGTTCCACATGATAATCGTGGTACGCCTGCCGGTTGGTGGTGATGATGCTGACGGCGGCTTCTTTTTCTGGCATGGTCGATCTCCTTAGGGTGTTCGCCTCTTGATCAAGAGTGATGTATGCACAGTAGGATTAAGATGAGCGATCAAAACCTGGCGACACGCAGTACGGCTCATCATATGATCCGGCGCGGCGAGTCGGCAAGTGAGGATAGAATTTTTTGGAAGCATCAGAGTGATGAAGGAAACGCTTTTCACCCGCCTGGGACGCCTGGCGGTGCGGCATCAATGGGCGATTGTAGCGGTGTGGCTGGTGGCGGTGGCGGCGAGCGCGCCCTTCGCCCCACGCATCGCGGGCGCGCTGAAACCCGGCGGCTTCGGCAGCAACGACATGGAATCCGTGCGGGCGGGCGAGCTGTTGCAGCAGCAGTTGCACGCGCAATTCACTTCGGTCGATGTCTTTTTCACCAGCCAGCGGTTCACCGCCAACGATCCGCAATTCATGCAAGAGGCGAATGCTGCCGTTGCGCCGCTGGCGAAGTGGAAGGCCGTGCCGCAGATCATCCCTTACACGCTCAACCCACGCCAGATCGCGAATGACGGTCACGCGGCGTATACCGTCGTCTTTCTCAACGCCACCGCCGATGACGCGCCGAAATATCTGCCCGGCTTGCGCGAGCGCCTGGTGCCGCAGCCGGATCTGAAGACGCTGGTGGGCGGCGGGCCGGTGTTTTATGCCGACATCCAGAGCGTCAGCGAGGCCGACCTGAGGCGGGCGGAACTGGTCGCTTTCCCATTCGCGCTGCTGGCGCTGGTGCTGGTGTTTCGCTCGCTGGTCGCCGCCGGTTTGCCGGCAGCGGTGGGCGGATGCAGCGTCATCGTCTCGTTGGCGCTGGTCTATGCCCTGGCGCTGCACACCGACATCTCGGTCTTCGCCCTCAACATCACCACCCTCTTTGGCCTGGGCCTGGGCGTCGATTATTCGCTTTTCATGGTCAACCGCTTCCGCGAGGAACTGGCGCGGGGCCGCAGCGTGCCGGATGCCGTCGCCGTGACCATGAACACTGCCGGGCGCGCAATGATCGTTTCCGGCACGGCAGTCAGCATTGGTCTGCTGGGGTTGCTGCTGTTCAACTTTTCGGTGCTGCGTTCCATCGGCCTGGGCGGCGTGCTGGTCGTGCTGATCTCCATCCTAGCCGCCGGCTCACTCCTTCCCGCGCTGCTCAGCATCATCGGCACCCACATCAACGACCTGCCGATCAGATTGCCGTGGAGCAAAAAGGATGAGACGCGAAGAACGCGAAATGGGATGAAGGACGCAAAGAGATTGAGGATAAACCTTCGTGACCTTCGCGTCTCGTCTTCATCTGAGGGGTTCTGGCACGCGCTGTCGCTGCGGGTGATGCGCTATCCCTGGCGGTTCCTGGTGCCGGTGCTGGCGTTTCTGCTGCTGTTGGGCGCGCCGTTCCTCAGCGTGCGGCTGGGCGCGCCGGACGCTTCGATCTTGCCCAAAAGCGTGCCCTCGCGGGCAGCGTTTGACCTGTTGCAGACGCGCTTTGACGCCAACGAGACGAATCCCATCATCCTGGCGGTGCAGTCCACCAATGGCAGCATCCTGTCGCCGCAAAACCTGGCCTATCTGAACGATCTGCAACAACGGCTGGCACAAGATCCACGCGTGCGGCGGGTAGATTCGATCCTCTCGCTGGACCCGCGCCTGAACCTGGCGCAATACCAGATCATCTATAGCCAGACGCCGATTGCGGATGCCTTTTTGCGGACGGCGGTGCAGCAGTTGGCGGCTGGTAACACGACGCTGGTGAATATCATCAGCAACTACGGCATGATCGATCCGCGCTCTGAGGCGCTGGTGCAGGATATTCGCGCGTCTCACTTTCCCGGCCTGCGCGTGGAAGTGACGGGGGGCACAGCCGGCGTAGTCGATTACGTCAACACGATGTATAGCCAGTTCCCCTGGGCGATCCTGGCGGTGGCGATTACGACCTATGTGGTGCTGATGCTGCTGTTTCAGAGCGTGGTGCTGCCGCTGAAGGCGCTGGCGATGAACACGCTCTCGATCCTTTCGGCCTATGGCGCGCTGGTCTTCATCTTTCAGCAAGGCCACCTGAGCAACCTGCTCAACTTCACGCCGCTGGGCTTTGTGGAAGCCAGCGCGCCGATCTTGATGTTCTGCGCGCTCTTTGGCTTGTCGATGGACTATGAGGTCTTTTTGCTGAGTCGCGTGCGCGAGGAATATCAGGCGACAGGCGATAATGTGCATAGCGTGGCGCTGGGCATGGAGCGCAGCGGTGGCATCATCACCAGCGCGGCGGCCATCGTCGTCATCGTCTCCGGCGGCTTCATCACAGCGGATATGATCCTGGTGAAATCGCTCGGCGTGGGCATGGCGCTGGCCGTCCTGATGGACGCCTCCCTGGTGCGCGGCCTGCTGGTACCGGCGACAATGCGCCTGCTGGGCCGCTGGAACTGGTGGTGGCCCTTCGGGAAAAAGGACGCGTCGCTCCATGAAGAGGATGCGCCGCAGGATATGGCGGAACAAAAACAGGCGCTCCTCACGTGAGGTATCCTCGCTGCCCGTCGGGGGCATACCTTTCGGGCAGCAAGGGCAGGTTTTCAGCAGCAAAGGGGGCAGAAGTGATGCGCTTGCAGGGCAAACGTGTGGGCGTCTTCGTCGCGCCGGAGTTCGAGGATCTGGAATTTTGGGGGCCGGTGCTGCGGCTGCGTGAAGAAGGCGCGCAGGTGACGGTGCTGGGCATCGCTGAGGGACCGGTGCGCGGCAAGCATGGGCTGGCAGCGCAGCCGGACAAGCTGGCCCGCGAGGTCTCGCCGGATGACTTTGATGCGTTGGTGACACCTGGCGGCTGGGCACCCGACAAGCTGCGACGCGACGCGGGCGTGTTGCATCTGGTGCGGACGTGCCACGAGCAAGGGAAGATCCTGGGGTTCATCTGCCATGCGGGGTGGGTGGCCATCTCCGCCGGCATCGTGCGCGGCAAGAGCGCGACCGGCTCAAAAGGCATCAAGGATGACATCGAGAACGCGGGCGGCACGTGGCGCGACGAAGCGGCTTTCCGCGAGGGCAATCTTGTCTGGGGCCGCGTGGTGGAAGATATCCCGGCCTTTTGCCGCGAACTGGTCAACGCCATCGCCGGGCCGTGAAACCATCACGGCTGCGAACCAGGCGCTTCCTCAGATTCAGCGGGGAACACGATCTCTCGATATATTTCTGCAACGGGAAGCGTCGCGCCAATAGCGTCGAGAACGATCTCATCATCCAGATAATATGTCTGGACGGTCCAGATATTGGCTGATTGCCTGCGGTACACATCGACAACTGGTTGATCTTGGGAAATCAACAGGACGGCTTGCAGAGATGGGCAATCGCGGTAACTCCGTAGTTTTGGCCCGCGATCGTACACCTCGGTGCTTGGCGACAACACTTCTACAATCACGGTTGGGTCTGTCACGGTTTGGAGATCCGTTTCCGATTGGCGGGCACAACTCACAGAGACATCAGGATAGACGTAGCGAGAATCGCTCAGCATAACGCGAGCATCTGAAGTGAACACTCTACAGGATGTACCACGCAACGACTGTCCTAATGTGATAATGACATTTGCGCTAATCAAAGCATGATTGCGCGACCCACCTGACATCATATAGATACGCCCATCAAGATATTCGTAGCGGGCATCTGTGCTGGCATTATCCAACGCCAAATAGGCTTTCACGCTCATGTGAAAGTCATGGGGTGCTGCGCTCATGGTTGGTGCTCCTTGGAAATGCGTTCAGCTGGGGATCACCTCATTCTTCGGCGGTGATGCCTCAAACGTGATCTCCCGATATATTTCTGCGACAGGAAGCGTGACTCCAATAGCATCCAGGACGATTTCATCATCTGAATGATAATCCTTGACCGTCCAGATATCAGCTGATTGCCTGAGAACAACATCAATTACCGGCTGGTCTTGTGAAATCAACAACACTGCCTGTAAGGAAGGGCAGGCACGATAACTCCGCAATTTTTCTCCGCGATCAAATGCCTCAGTGCTTGGTGAGAGTACCTCAAAAACGACGATGGGTTCTCCAATAGTTTGGATGTTCATTTGCGGGCGATCTGAACAACTGATGGTAGCGTCAGGATACACGTAGTGCGTTTCATTTAACCTCACGCGCGCGTCGGAGTTAAAGATTTTGCAACGTGAACCACGCAAAACTTGCACGAAAAAAGCGACAATATTATTGCTTATAAACGAATGTTGCAACGACCCACCTGACATCATGAGCACGCGACCATCGAGATATTCGTAGCGGGCATCCGTGCTGGCATTATCCAACGCCAAATAGGCTTCCACGCTCATGCGAAAGTCATGGGGTGCTGCGCTCATGGTTGGTGCTCCTTGGTCATGCTCTTATCTGTTATATGCCACCGTTCCGCAAACAGCAAATCCTGCTGAGCATTGCATCTGCCCCACAATGCAGCCCCGACATCAACTGAGTCTATCTGGCAGCTTTTTGCCGGTGTTGCTGGCTGAGATGGCAGAGAAGAAGAAACATCCTGCCACCACCAAAGCAATAATGCCAACATAAAGAAAGAAGAGGAGGTCCGGCAACGCTGACCAGAGCGCAAAGCTGAGGGCTAAGCCCCCAGCACCAAAGATACCGGCCAGAATCATGCGTTTGCGGAGGCGAGAATCTGGCATGCGAACCTCCTCTTTTGCGGTTATGCTCCCTGGCCCACCGGCTGGCGCTGGCGATAGTCGCCGACGGGCAGCACGGCGTAATCCGGCGCGGCGTCGAGCAGATCGATGGCGGCAGCAGCGGTGTCGAGCGAAGTGAAACAGGGGATGCCCGCTTCCACTGCATTGCGGCGAATCAGGAAGCCGTCCTGGATCTCCACACCCTCGCGGATGCGGTTGCTGCCGCCGGTGATGGTGTTGATCACCACATCCACCGTGCGCGTGCGAATGAGTTCGGGGATGCGCGACTCGCCCACACCGATGCGGTTGACGATTTCCGCCTGCATGCCGTGTTGGTTGAGCATGCGCGCTGTGCCGGGCGTGGCATAGAAGGTGTAGCCATGCGCCGCCAGCCGTTGCAGGATGGGCAACGCTTCCGCCTTGTCGCGATCCGCGATGCTCACCAGCGCCACGCCCGCTTGGGGCAACTGAATCCCTGCCGCCAGGAAGGCTTTCATCAGCGCAGGGGTATAGTCGCGGTCGATGCCCATCACCTCACCGGTGGATTTCATCTCCGGCCCCAGCGCGGCCTCGGCCCCGACGATCTTCGACATCGAGAAGACGGGCGCTTTGACGGCCACCAGCGGTTGGCGCGGCCACAATCCCCCCTGATAGCCCATGTCGCGCAGTGTCGCGCCCAGCATGATGCGCGTCGCCAGCGTCACCATCGGCACGCCGGTGATCTTGCTGAGGAACGGCACCGTGCGCGAGGCGCGGGGATTCGCTTCCAGCACGTAGACATGCGAAGGATTGGCGTCATCGGGATTGGTCACGACGAACTGGATGTTCATCAGGCCGCGCACCTGCATCGCCTGGGCCATGCGTGTCGTGTACTCCACAATGGTGTTGACCTCATCAGGCGTCAGGCCCAGCGCGGGATACATGGCGAAGCTGTCGCCGGAATGCACCCCGGCGCGCTCGATGTGGCGCATGATGCCGGGGATCAACACCGTCTCGCCGTCGCAAATCGCGTCCACCTCGACCTCGCGGCCCTTCAGATAGCGGTCGATGAGCAGCGGATGCTCGCCATAGTCGCTCAGCGCCCGTTCAACGTAGCGCCGCAACGATTCCGGCGAGCGGATGATCTCCATTGCGCGCCCCCCCAGCACGAAGGAAGGCCGCACCATCACGGGGAAGCCTATTGCATCCGCCGCGCGCAACGCCTGGGCGATGGTGCGCACCGCAGCCCCTTTGGGGCGCGGAATGCCCAGTTGCTCCATCAGCGCGTCGAATTGTTCCCGATCCTCCGCCAGGTCGATCATCGCGGCGGGAGTGCCGGCAATGGGCACGCCGCGTGCGTCCAGCTTATCCGCCAGGTTGATGGCCGTCTGGCCGCCGAACTGCACCACCACAGGAGGAAGCGATGAAAAGGTGTGTCCGTGTCCTCCGTCCTTTTCCGTGTCCTCCGTGCTCCCATCCTTTTCCTCTCCTTCGATCGCTTCATTTTCCAGCACCGCCATCACGCTCTCAACATCCAACGGCTCGAAATAGAGGCGGTCAGACATGTCGAAGTCGGTGCTGACGGTTTCGGGATTGGAGTTGATCATGATGCTGGCGACGCCGGCTTCGCGCAGGGCGGTGGCGGAGCGCACGCTGCAATAGTCGAATTCGATGCCCTGGCCGATGCGAATGGGACCGGAGCCGATGACCACCGCTTTGGGCGACGCGAGGGAGGGTGCTTCGTTTTCCTGCTCATAGGTGCTGTAATAATATGGCGTCTGGGCGGCGAACTCGCCCGCGCAGGTGTCCACCATCTTATACACCGGGCGAATGCCAAACTGCTGGCGCAGGGCGCGGATCTCAGCCTCGTCGCGGTCCGTCGCCTGGGCGATCTGCGCGTCGGAAAAGCCCATGCGCTTGGCGCGGCGCAACAGATCAGCGCTGAGCGCGTCTCTCGCCTCGGCGAGGGTGCTTTCCATCTGGATGATGCGGCGGATCTTCTTCAGGAACCAGCGGTCGATGCCGGTTTCGGCGTGAAGCGCTTCCACGGCGTCATCCGAACTGTCTTCGCGCAGGGTGCCGAAGAGCCGCCACAGGCGCGCATCGGTCGGCTCGATGATGCGCGGATCGTGTTCCAGCGCGGGTTGGCCCTCGGCGACGGCGACCGCGCGGCGAATGCCGGAAACCGCGAAAGGATCGGCCATCTGGCCGGGGGTGAGGTTCAGCGGCAGGCCGAAGCGATTGGCTTCCGGCTTCATTTCCAGCGAGCGCATGGCCTTTTGCAGCGCCGCCTCAAAGGTGCGGTCGATGGCCATGACCTCGCCGGTCGCCTTCATCTGCGTACCCAGGGTGCGGTTCGCGCCGGGGAATTTATCGAACGGCCAGCGCGGGATCTTGACGACCACGTAGTCCAGCGCGGGTTCAAAGGCGGCGCTGGTGCGGCCCGTGACGGCGTTGGTGATCTCGTGCAGGCGATAGCCCAGCGCGACCTTCGTGGCGACGCGGGCAATGGGATACCCCGTCGCCTTGCTGGCCAGCGCCGACGAGCGGCTGACACGGGGATTGACCTCGATGACGTAATAGTGCTCGGATTTCGGGTCCAGGGCGAATTGCACGTTGCAGCCGCCTTCCACGCCCAGCGCGCGGATGATGTGCAGCGCCGCGCCGCGCAACATCTGATATTCGCGGTCGGTCAGCGTCTGGCTGGGCGCGACAACGATGCTGTCGCCGGTGTGGATGCCGAGCGGATCCAGGTTTTCCATGTTGCAGACGGTGATGCACGTGTCGCCCGCATCGCGGATGACTTCGTATTCCAGTTCTTTCCACCCGCGCAGATATTGCTCGACCAATACCTGATGGATCGGGCTGGCTGCCAGTCCGCGTTGAGCAACCTCGATCAGTTCTTCGTGCGTCCACGCAACGCCACCGCCCGTGCCGCCGAGCGTGAAGGCCGGGCGAATCACCAGCGGCAGGCCAATCTGCGCCTCGAACTCCAGTGCTTCCGCCAGCGTATTCACCGTGCGGCTGGGCGGCACCGGCTCGCCGATGGAGATCAGCAGTTGCTTGAATGCCTCACGATCCTCCGCCTTCTGGATCGCCTGGACGGGCGTACCCAGCAGCCGCGCGCCATACTTTTCCAGCACGCCGCTTTCGTGCAGCTTCACCGACAGGTTCAGGCCCGTCTGCCCGCCCAGCGTTCCCAGCACACCGTCGGGCCGCTCGCGCTCAATGATGCGGGCGATGACATCCACCGTCAGCGGCTCGATGTAGGTGATATCCGCCATGCCCTCGTCGGTCATAATCGTGGCAGGATTCGAGTTGACGAGGACGGAAGTGACGCCTTCTTCGCGCAGCGCCTTGCACGCTTGCGTTCCGGCATAGTCAAATTCTGCTGCTTGCCCGATGACAATCGGCCCAGAGCCGATCAGCAAGACTTTCTTGATATCTGCGCTGCGTGGCATGGTTGCTATCCTCGTCTAAACGTGGTGGGTTGAGAAGAAAGGGGACGAGACGCGAAGGATGCGAAGAAGGCGAAGAGGCATGAAGTTCTTATTGAACCTTGCCTTCTCGTTGCCTGTATCTATCGTCCTTTTCACGTTCTTCCTTTTCTTTCGCGTCACTTCATACCCTTCGTGTTCTTCGCGTCTCGTCCTT
>JAJPKG010000202.1 GCA_021323815.1 Pseudomonadota bacterium | reverse complement strand
GCCGTCGCCCCTGCAAGCGGCGCTGAAATTCAGGGTATGGCTGCACCATAACACAGGACAACCGCCCGCAAAAATGCTATGAGACATATGGGGGAAAAGGACAACGACGCAAAGTCCGCCTGCGCGGGATCGTCAGATTCAGTAGCGGCGCAAGGTGCTCCATCGCATCTCCCCGATTTGCCCAAGATATGCTACACTGATAAGCGCGTGTTCCAGAGACGGGCGAGACATGCCATCGCTTTTATGGAATGGCCCATCGGGGTTTCCGTTGCGAGCCGGAAGGGCTTCGCTCGCGACGGATTGGCGGCACAATAGGCATCTACGGAAAGGCAGATCGGGTGATGAAACAGCGCAACGCACAGCCGAACAAGCGCGGGTTGGCCGGCGCGCTGTGGCATGGCGCGGCACTGGCGGCGATGGTGGGTGGTGTGGCGATGGGTGTGTGGGGGCGCAGCGGTCCACCGAAACGCTCGCGCAAGCTGCCCAGCCGCGGAGACAGCCCCGGTGTGAATCCCGATCAGCGGCTGGTGGAACCGCTGGGGCCTGGGGTAGCCTGGGGCCAGTTGGAAGATCTCACCGGTAAATACAGCGTCCGCCCGATCATGCTCACGCGGGCGATCATCATCCTGGGCCGCCAGTCGGATTGCGATGTCATCCTGGAAGACGAACGCGCATCGCGCTATCACGTCATCCTGACTTGGGATCACGACAAGGGCTATGCGCGCGACAATAACAGCACCAATGGCACCAGCATCAATGGTCAGGCGTGCCAGGGGCCGGTGTTGCTGCGGCACGGCGACATCATCGAAGCGGCGGGGGCCGAGTTTCGTTTCACCTACACCGAGGCGTCGGGTCTGGCGGTTCTGGACGCCCAACCCACCGAAAAATTCTCCTTGCCCGGCGTGCGCCCGCCGGAAGCCCGCCCAGCCGTGAAAGCGCGGCTGACGGCGCACACCGGACCGGAACCGGGACGCAGCTGGCCGATCATCACCGGCGTTGTCAGCATCGGGCGCGCGGGGGATAACGTGGTGGTGCTGCCGCATCCTTCCGTTTCGCGTCACCACGCGCAGATCGTCGTGCAACCCACCGGCCTTTATGTGATGGATGCCAACAGCAGCAACGGCGTCAGCGTCAACGGCGAGGCATTGGTGGCACCGCGCTTGCTGCGCGATGGCGATCACATCCAGATCGGCGACATCTTGTTGGTGATCAAGATGGAAAGCGGTGCAGCCCTTTCCGGCGATCCCGAAGATCTGCCGACGCAGCAATTGCCGGCCACCGCGCCCGCCCTTGCCCGCGTCGATCCCGCTGTGCCGCCTTATCACGGTGCCAGGACGCGCCCCGGCCCCTGGCGCTCGTCGTCGCCTTCCGCGCCGTCGCAGCCCGACGCGCCGCCCATCCCGCCGGGGCAGTTTCGCCCACCGACGATCCCAATTGCGCCGCAAGAGGGCGAGCGCCACCTGCCGCGCTTCCAGCCGAACCCACCGCGACCGGATGACAAGCCGGAATAACCGAGGAGAGATATTCAGGAGACATTCGTGGAAGAAGCGTTCACCATTCCAGCGCGCACGGCGCGCTTTCTCTGGCATAACGAGATCGAGACGGGCATTGTGGAAGGCGATAGCATCATCGCCCTGGTTGATGACATGACCCTGCGCACTCCCAGCCGCCCGCTGGCGAAGCTGAACGAGGTGAAGCTGTTGCCGCCGTGCGAGCCGCGTTCCATCGTCTGCATCGGGCGCAATTATCGCGAGCATGCCGCGCAGATGCAGGCGGAAGTGCCGACCGAGCCGCTGATCTTCCTCAAGCCGATCACCAGCCTCATCGCGTCGGGCGACGCCATTGTGTACCCCACCTGGGCGTCAGAGAAAGTCGAATTCGAGGGCGAGCTGGCAGTGGTCATCGGGCGCACGTGCTATCGCGTCAGCGAGGATGAAGCGATGGATTACGTGCTGGGCTATACCTGCGCCAACGACGTGACGGCGCGCGACCTGCAACGCAAAGACGGCCAGTGGACGCGCGGCAAGGGCTTTAACACCTTTTGCCCGCTCGGCCCCGTGCTGGCGGAAGACGTCGATCCCAGCGATCTGCTGCTGACCACGCGCGTCAACGGCGAGGTGAAGCAGCACGCGCGCACATCCGAACTGGTCTTCCCCATCCCGCGCCTGATCAGCCATATCTCGCAGGTGATGACGCTGCATCATGGCGATGTCATCCTCACCGGCTCGCCGGCGGGCGTCGGTCCCCTGGCACCGGGCGACGTGGTGGAAGTGGAGATCGAGGGCATCGGCACCTTGCGCAATTCCGTTGTGGCGGGGGAATGAGGCGGCGCTGCCATGCCTGACGTGTTGTTCGCTGCCACCCTGACCAACCGCGCCACCCGCCTCGACGCCGTGCTGGCGACGATGGATGGCACGATGCTGCGGCGCGGCCACGAAATTTACCCCGCGCCGTTTGGCCCCGATGCATTCGTGGCGGCGTTCGTTCGCCTGGCACGTGGCTTGCTTCGATCTGAAGCGAGGGAAGGAGTCCACATCGCCGGCGCGGCGCTGGCCCTTGAAGCCGTGCTTGATGCCGGTGCTGGCAAGGTTGTGGCGATGCCGATGGCGGCTGATTGGGGGGCCTTTCCCCTGAGCGAGCGTCTGACAACGGCGTCAGGGGCGACATCAGGGGTAGCCATCGTTTCATTAACAGATGCGGCGCTGCTGGGCGAAATGACGCTGGGAGCAGGGCGCGGTGTGACCAACGCTGTGTTGCTGGATCTCAGCCGCTCGGTGAGCGCCGCGTTTTGTTATGAGGGCAAGCTGTTGCAGCGCCCATACCTGGGGGCCATCGGGCACATCCCCGTGCCGGGGGCGACGTGGCGCTGCGCCTGTGGTGGGCATGGCCACCTGGAAACCGTCGCCTCGGCGCAATCGCTGGTGCGCTGGATGATCGGTCGCCTGGTGGAAGCGCCGGCGACCGAAGCCGCGGTGATGCGCCTGACTGGTGGCCGCGCCGAGGCGCTGACTGCGCCGCAGATCTGGCAAATGGCATGCGAAGGAGATCCGGTAGCGGCTGAGCTGATGGGAGCGGCCAATGACGCGCTCGCCCATGTCATCCTCACGCTGCTGCTGGCACTGGACCCCGAACGGGTGATCCTGAGCGGCGCGTTGGCGCAGTGCGGTCCCACCTGGCGCGACGCCCTTGCCAGAGCGATCATCCAGATTGCGCCGCCCGCCCGCGCGGGGGAACTGGCAGCATGCCTGGCGTTGGGCGAACTTGGCCCTGCCGCCACCATAAAGGGCGCGCTCGCGCTGGCGCGGCAACGAGTGATTTCAATCACCGGCTGATTTGCGCTATACTACTGATTGAGAACGAATGCAGCGGAGGGCGCGATGGCAATTCCAGCGCAGACGCGCATCAGCGAGCGCTATGTCGTGGGCGAGTTGCTGGGGCAAGGTCTGGGCAGCGTCGCCTATCGCGGCGAAGATGAAACGCTCAAGCGCCCGGTCGCCCTCAAACTGGTTGCGCCTGAACACACGTCGGCCTATCGCGCCGCGCTGGGCGCGACCGCGCGCATCGGCCACCCGGCGTTCGTCGGCGTCTATGACGCGCTGGAGCATGATGGGCAACTCGTCATCATTCAAGAATTCATCGGCGGTGAGCGGTTCGGCGAACTGGCACGGTTGCAGCTTGCGCCGCTGGGCGTGGCGAAGCTGGGGCGGCAACTGGCCCTGGCTCTGGCCCACGCGCATCGCCAGGGCATCGCGCATGGCGACATCACCCCCGCCGCGCTCTTCCGCGACCACTGGGGCGCGTTGCGCGTTAACAACGTGCTGCTGCCGCCCGACACGGCGTATTTCGCCGCTGCCAGCCGCTTGCTGAAACCCGGTGATGACATATGGACCGTCACCGCACCGGAACCACGCCACGATCTGCGAGCGACGGGCGTGGCACTGTGGCTGTTGCTGGCCGGGCGCGACACACCCCCAGAGGATGCGACCGGCTTGCAAGATGACTGGCAGTTAGTAGGGCGCGATGTGCCCTCAGCCCTGCGCGATGCCATCGAGCGACTGCTCGATCCCGACCATCCGCGCGCCATTCAGACGGCGGAAGACGCGGCCAATGTGCTGAATGCTGTCATTCACGGCGAAGAAGAACGACAGCCGCGTCGCAGCGCGCCCCCCTGGTCGGCACCCCTGCCGGTGGCGCACCACGACCAGGCTGAGACGAACCCAGCAGTGACGGCTCCCCCCGTGCCGGCCAGGCCTGCCCCGCCGGTCGATCCCGCGCTGCCCACCGTTCCCGCCGCTGCCGTCGCGCCGCTGGTGCTTGGTCCCACCACGCCG
>JAJPKG010000021.1 GCA_021323815.1 Pseudomonadota bacterium | reverse complement strand
GTTGATGCGGTCGGGCTTGATGCCAAGCCGCGCCAGGGTCGTGTTGATCAATTCGCGCGCCTCGCCTGCGGGCACGCCGTAGAGCCGCGAGGAATAGAGCAGGTTCTCCATCGGACTGAGCTTGCGGAAGAAGGCTGCTTCCACGCTGACACGATTGATCATGCGCTGCACGGTCAGTTCTTCGCGCACCACATCATGCCCAAAGACGCGCACACTGCCGCTATCCGGCAGCAGCAAGGTGGAGATGACGCGGATCAACGTCGATTTGCCCGAACCGTTCGAGCCGAGCACGCCGTAGATCTCGCGGCGAGCGATGCGCAGCGAGACGTTATCGACAGCGCGCACCACTTTGGGGCGAGCAGATGGCTCCGGCGCGCGATTCAGGAAGCGCTGTTTCAGGCTGGCGAACAGATCGCCGTCCTTCTCGAAGCGCTTCACCAGGTTTTCCACCACCAGAGCATCATCTTCACCCTCGGCGAGCCGGCGCAGTTCGGCCAGATTTTCGGGACGATAGGCTGAACCTGGATCGTCCCGCAGGGAATGTGTGAGATCATCAGTCAAAGGTGCAGTCACAGACACGGCGAGTGAACTCCTCTGCGCCCCATTGGGCGCACTGGCATGACAACAAAACCAAGCAGCTTAGCTGGCAAAGAACCGGATGAAGATCGTCATAATGAGCACCTCCTTTTCATCGCGCAACGGTGAGTGTACCTGGTCATTCTTGACACGGAGTGTCATCTTGGCGCAGTGAACACGATCAATGGCCCAAAAGGCGTGGCGAGGCGGTGCTCAAGGAAGCATGCGCAACAGGGGGAGACCGAGCGCGATGCAGCGCACACAGCGCCGCCACAGGTCGCGTGTTCTGCGCGGGCCTGTCAGTGTCTCGGTCGGGAGTGAGGACTTAATGCTGAAGCCGGAAGCGACCGATGGGCAAGCAGGCAGCGCGAGGGCACACAATCCCCTGGGCAACCACAGCGGTTGGACCGCCGGGGAAACCCACGCCGATGAGGCTGACGAGGAACATTGTGTTTGCGCTAGCCATCGAGTCGTCTCCTAAAAGTGTAGGTGATGCGTCGCACATCACAAAGAAGAGTATACCGGACGTTTTGTGAAAAGTCAAGAGGGTCGCCGTTCATCTCATTGACAGATTCTGCCGCTTCCACTATATATAGAGGCAAAATGCTTCTCAGCGCGTGCTTGCGGATGCGTTGTTAGAGAGGAACCAACATCCCATGTCGATTCATCCGTCGCAATATCCCTTACCAGGTGAAGCTGCGTCCCATGTCGAAGCCGATCTCATCGGCATGCCCAGCCAGCGGGTTCGCGGGCCGTGGGGAGCGTGGCTGCGACTGACGATGCCTCGTTTTGCACCCGAACAATTGCGCGATCCGCGTGTGCGCGAACCCGTGAGGCGGGCACGGCTGCTGAGCACCTTTCTGGCGGCGGCGTTGATTGTGGGCATCATTCTCATCCCCAAAGGATTTTTCCCCATCCTCGATCCCGGCACCCTCAGTGGGGTAGC
Organism: Pseudomonadota bacterium; assembly: GCA_021323815.1. Classification (GTDB taxonomy): domain Bacteria; phylum Chloroflexota; class Ktedonobacteria; order Ktedonobacterales; family JACDGC01; genus JAJPKG01. The sequence goes on along the minus strand of JAJPKG010000021.1, from coordinate 1,733 downwards.
ACTTGCCTTTGTTCTGGTGATTGTTTGTGGGATTCTGAGCCGGACACGCCAGGTGACAGCAGCAGGGCTGATTTTTACCGGAGGGGTAGCCCTAGCGCTCGCGCTTTCGCTGCTGTTTACAGAAAGGCGCTTCCATCCCCCGTCTTTCAAGCGGGGGATGGAAGCGCCGTCGCGGAGCGACACCGTACTTGTCGCTTGACCAGCACTGTTGTTGTGCAGTATACTATCTACATGGACTACAAACATGAGCAACACTGCGTACATCTGGTGGTCTACCATATCATCTGGTGTCCCAAGCGACGCCGCAAGGTGCTGGTAGGCCCAGTGGCGCAACGTCTGAAGGCCATCATTGCTGAGGTGGCACAGGAACATGAGTGGGAGATCATCGAACTGGCGATTCAACCCGATCATGTGCATCTGTTTGTGCGGGCCGATCCCTACACGTTGCCCAGTGATATTCCACGCCTCATCAAAGGCCGCAGTTCGCACCACTTGCGGAAAGAGTTTCCTCATCTGTTGAAACTCCCTTCGTTGTGGACGCGCTCGTATTTTTTGTCCACTGCGGGCAATGTGAGTAGCGAGCGTATCCAGAAATACATCGAACGGCAGGCGACCGTATGATCCACGTCCACATCATCGCGTGCACGTTGCCAGACGAGCAGGCGCGCGACTTGAATCGAGAGAGTGGGCGCATCTACACCGCGACGCTGGTCCACCACTATCGCATCTATCGCCAGGCCGGCCACGTGTGGCTCAACCCGATGCAACATGACCGCGTGCTCAAAGCCTGCTGTGGCCCATCCTTCCTGCATGCTCACAGCTATCAAGCCGCGCAGCAAGACTTCTATGCAGCGTGCAAGACCGCCAAGACCCTGAAAGCGAGCCATCCCCTGGCGCGCTATCCCTACAAGCGCAAGTTCTTCCACACCACTACATGGAAGAATACGGGCATCAACAAAGTGGACGGGCGCATGCGACTTTCGCTGGCACGGGGACACGCGCCCATCTGGGTCGATCTGCCGCAGCATCTGGCGGTCTTGCCCGCGACGACCTTCCGTCAGGTGCAGTTGGTCTATCACCATGCTACCAGGCGGTCCTGCTGGCATATCACCATTGACGATGGGATCGTCCCCCAGTCCACGACACACACCGGCATCATGGCGGTTGACCTGGGCGAGATTCACCCAGCGGCGTGTACCAATGGCGAGCACTCCACCATCATCTGTTGCCGGGCGTTGCGAGCGAATGCCCAGCATCGCAACAAGAAGACGGCTGATCTGCAAGAACTGATCGCCCGTTGCAAACCCGGCTCGCGGCGCTGGAAGCAATTGGTGGCCAGCCGCAAGCGGTTGCAAGCGCAGAGTGCCGCCCGGCAGCGGGATATGCTGCACAAAGTCAGCCGGGCGGTGGTGCAGGAAGCTCAGGATATGCACGCGGGTACCATCGTTATCGGCGATGTGCGGGATATCGCCGATCACACCAAAACCGAGAAGCGCCTGAGCCGCGAGAACCGGCAAAAGATCAGTAATTGGCCGCATGGGCAATTGCGGCAATACATCACCTACAAAGCAGCGGCGGTGGGCATCGGCACGGAACTGATCAATGAAGCGTATACCAGCAAGACTTGCCCCCTCTGTGGCGCGCGCAACAAACCCAAAGGCAGGCACTATGTCTGTTCGCAGTGTGGGTATGTGGGCCACCGGGATACCGTGGGCTGCACGCAAATCCTCAGC
>JAJPKG010000170.1 GCA_021323815.1 Pseudomonadota bacterium | reverse complement strand
CGCCCCCCCCGCCCCGCCCCCCCCCCCCCCGCCCCCCACGCCCCTGTTGAACCCGACCGATCCCGTGCCCGGACGCGGTTCGGCGTTGATCGGCGGCGCGGTGGCTGTGGCGCTGGCGGTGGTGATCGCCTTCGTCTCGCTCACGGCAGGCACACATTTGCTCTATCTGCCGCAGGGGTTGCAGGCGCACGCCAACGCCGTCGTGGACCAGTTACCGCAGATCCAGGGCTTCAGCGATTATTGGACGAAATCATTCGATGTCGGCAGCACCAGCGTGGGCTATGCGAATCGCGACGTGAATCAAGAGATCATGAGCGATGAGGCTACCACATATCATATGAACCTGGTGGTCATCACCATCACCGCCGACATGGAAGATAGCGATATTCCAGACATCAATTTCAATGCAAGCGACCACTTTACCTATAGCGATTCTGTGTATGAGAACCTCGTGCGCATCGCCCGTCACAACAATCTGACACCGATATTTCGCCTGGAAGTGCGCCTGTTTAACAACGCGTCGCGCAACTATGCCTCAACCTTTGTCGGCTACCAGTGGATTGGCTCTGATCCAAGCCAGGTAGATCCAGAAGTGGCATGGTTCAATAACTACGCGCGCTTCGCCAGCCATTATGCCGCGCTGGCACAACGCTTAAGCGTTCCCATGCTTATCATCGGCAGCGACCTCGCCTACATCACTGTTGACAATCAGCTCACCGGGCAGACTTCACCTTTAAAAAAGGTTCCAGGCAAGCGGTGGGGCAATTCCAACGACCAATGCTATGGACGGCGCGATTGCGAGTGGCGTTTTGTCATCCACGCGATCAAAAGCGCCAGTTATACGCCGTTGTATACCAAGAAAGCGACGACAGGGGGGGGATATTCGGGCACGCTGACTTTCGCGGCAACCGCACCATATGATACGTCAGGGCAGAAGTACTATGCAACGCCGGAATGGCAAAACATCACCTTCTGGGATGACCTCAACGTCATCGGCATCGATGCCTTTTTTCCCCTGACAAACGGTGTCGCGGAGCCAACGCCAGATGAGTTAGTGAAAGCCTGGAAGGGCACTTACTTGCCAGGTACTACCCCTGATAACCCTGAAGGGAACATCTTCGAGAGTTTGCGTAAACTGTCAGCTCGTTATAACAAGCGCATCCTCTTCACGGGAGCTGGCTATGAAAGCGTATCCGGCGCGACCAAGACGCCGGGAAGTTACACCGGTTTCACGGCAGCACCCGATCCTGTGGAACAGCAAAACGACATGGAGGCGCTTTTGCAGACGTTTTCCAACGAAACCTGGTGGCTCGGCGTCATCTGGTCCTATGATTATCCGGTGTGGCCACGCAGCAAGCTGACCAACCTCAGCACCGCGAACGGCAACGATGTGGGACTGGCTGAGCCGGACTATGATACCAACACGGAGTGGGCCGGCAAAGCTGGGGGAACCTATCTCAGCCAGTTTTACCAGAACGCGCCGCTGCCCGATACTTTGTGGCAAACGCTGGCTCAACAGTACTGACCATTTTTTCAGGGGGCGATGGATGCGCATCGGCATTCTCACCATCAGCACCAGCCTGGCGCGCGGCGAGCGGCCAGATGATGCCAGCGGCGACGCCATCGCCGCCTTCGTCGCGGGGCCGGATCTCGCCGCAACGGTGACGCAACGCGCCACTGTGGCCGACGACCGCACCGCCATCCGCGATACGCTCATTGCCTGGGCGGACAGCGGAGCATGCGATGTCATCCTCACCACCGGCGGCACCGGCTTCGCCCCCAGCGATGTCACCCCCGAAGCCACCGCCGATGCCATCGAGCGGGCCGCGCCGGGGCTGGCGGAAGCGATGCGCGCGGGAACAGCAGTGCAGACGCCGCTGGCATGGCTCAGCCGCAGCACGGCGGGCATGCGCGGCCTGACCTTGATCGTGAACCTGCCCGGCAGCCCCAAAGCTGTGCGCGAGTGCCTGGCGGTTCTCGCGCCCCTTTTGCCTCACGCGGTGGATATCCTCACCGGCAGGGTGCGCCAGCACGGCCAGTAGAGCGCGCCGGCAACTGAACATCACTCAACGGAAGATGACGCGCCCCGGTTGATCAGGCTGGGGTTGCGCTTTGATGCGATCCAGGGGAAGAATGGCGACACAACGACGCGCTGATATTCCCCATAGTCGGGATGTTCAGCCAGCAGGTGGCGTTCCATAAGCGGGATGCTGATGCCCAGAAAAAGCCCCAAGATCAGCAATGGGCCAATGACAACCCAGCGAAAGGAGGGGTAGCTCAGCGGGACGAAGAGGTACAATCCCCACCAAAAGAGGACCTCGCCGAAATAATTGGGGTGACGCGAGACCGACCATAAGCCTGAGGGGAATGGGCGATGTTTGCTGGCCGAATCGCGTCGAAACCGGCGCATCTGGAGATCCGCTGTGGCCTCGATGACAATGGCTGTGAGGGTGACGAGCGCGGCCACCCCGTCCAACCAGGTCAGATGCGAATTCTTATCGCTCAGCGCCGGCCACAGCGCCAGGCAGCCACCAAAGACAAGAATGGTCGGCATCACGTGAATGCCCACCAGACTGACCATCCAATAGAACGTGCCGGTCTGGCGCTTGATATCGCGGTAGCGCCAATCTTCGTGGCCCAGCCCGCGCCACTGTGACGCCCAATTGGCGGTCAGCCGGATCGCCCAGAGGCACACCAACGCAAAGATCAAGGCGTGGCGCGGATTGATCAGGCCGTTGGAGCCGGGCTGCAACAGCCAATAGAGGGCGATAGGCACCGGCGCAACACTCCAATAGGGATCGTATATGCTGGAATTCTGGGCGATGAAGCTGAAGAGAAAGATGACGCCCGTTGCCACCAAATCTGCCACACCGACAACGAGCAGGGGTGATTGCGCCCTCAGAAGCATGCCCGCGCCTATGGCGGTTATGCCTGCCAGCGCATAGGCGGTGAGGATGAGCAGGTAAGCTTTGACCATGATTACGCCTCCACCATATCGGCTGGCACCTTGGCGCTCGGTCTGGCGAAGGGATGTGCCGTTCCCCCCATCCGAATGAGGACAATGAGCGGAAACACGATCCATGAGGCATTGGCGAGCGCAACGATGGCGAAATGCGAGGTGCGAAATTGCCCGAACGCCTCTTCACTCAGGATCATGATGACGCCGGATGCCATCGAGACCGCCCAGATCAAACTGGGGAGGCGAATCCACGCTTTGCCGGTGCTGTAGGCATAGATCGCTACGGCGTAGAAAGGGCCGTAAAACAAGTTATCCAGCCAGATCGTCACCTTGAAAAAAACCGGGCGGGCGATCAAGAGCGGGTCAAAGCTGTAGCCCCACCAGTGGACCGCGTCGATCACTGGTTTTGGGGGCCAAAGTGGATAGGTGAAGTGCGCGGGATTGGCGATCACCAATTGTTCGATGTCGATCAGATAGGACACGAACACCAGGTTGATGAGGAAAAATGCCACCAGAATGATATCGAGGGGGCGCTTGGAAAGGGGAAGCGTTTCGGTCATGGCAGATGCTCCCTTGCGAATCGAGATGCGTAGTGCCAACCTGAAAATAGGCGCAAGCGGGCGAGGAACGCTGTCGCGCCCGCTGAGCCGGCGAAAGGGTGAGACAGACTGTCGTCCCATCGCGGCGCTCGCCCCCCTATCCCGATGGCTGGCGTGGCGGGGGCGCTGCCGGCAAGGTAAAGCTGAAAGTGGACCCTTCCCCTGGAACGCCCTGGCTTTCGACCCAGATATGCCCCCCCATCGCTTCGATCAGCAGGCGACAGCGAAACAAGCCCACACCCATGCCACGCACCGTGCCGGCGATGTCGCGTTCCAGCCGCACGAATCGGTTGAACAGCTTGGGGATGTCGGCGCGGGGGATGCCCTGCCCGTAATCGCGCACGTTAATCCGCACGAAATCGGGCTGGGCAGCAGTGTCATTGGCCAGACGGGCGAAAACGCGCCGCCGTCGCGCGAACACCGCTTCCCCGGTGATGAGGATGGGCGTGCCACACGGCGAATATTTCATCGCGTTGGAAACCAGGTGCTCTACCACCTCGCTGAAGAGTTCGGGATCAGCGCGGGCGCACAAATTCGGCGCGACCTGCACCGTCACTTCACGCGGCTCGCTCAGCGAGATGTTTTTTTCGGCGCGCTTTTTCAGCGTGCTAGCCAGCAAGGGAGCTACCAACACAGCCTGCACGTGCACCACCGGCGGTTTGTCTTCCAGCACGCTGGCAGCGTCGAATTGTTGGAACATCTGGATCACGACATCACCTGCTTCCACAGCGCGAGCGAGCAAGCGGGCGCGCTTTTCCGGCGTGACCTGCTCGCTGATCTGTGCCAGCAAGTCGATATTGCCATACCAGGTCATGATGGGCGTGCGCAGCTCGTGGTTGATCTCCACTACGAAGCGATCTTTCAACGCGGCCACTTCGCGCTCGCGCGCTAACGCCGCCGCTGCGGCATCAAGCCCGGCGCGGGCGCTGCGCGCGGCGATGCTGCCCAGCAACGCCGTCACCGCCTCTGCCGCCACCAGCTCGCCGAGCAAGGCCGTTTTCGTCGCGTCGGAACCGCTTGCGCCGATCAAACCGGGGGCCAGCGGCGTCACAGCCACCGCGACGATCGTCAGCGCGATGGCCGCGAGATTGATGGGCCATGCCACCGCCGGGGGCAACAGCAACGCCGAAATGAGCATGAAGATCGTGAAGCTGGAATAGCCCCCCAGCACCGCAGCATCGATGCCGGGTGAATGCACCAGCCCGAAACCCAGCCCCAGCAGCATGCCACCACAGACAAACAACAGCGTCGCCAGCATCACCTGACCGCTCTGGCAGCGCAACAGCGCGACCAGCGCCAGCAAGGCGATCAGTGCCAGCGCAAAAATGCTGTCGTTCGCCAGCCGCAACGCCAATCCCACAGGAATCGCGATCCCGTCCACCAACACGCAGGTCGTGAACAGAATCATCCGCAAAACAGCGGCGCGGCGCAGATATTCCAACTGAGCAACGGTGTGCGTGCGCACCTGATCCGCATCTGCTCGGAACGGCGCGGTATACACCTCGCGCAGATAATCGCCCACCATCGCCAGGGGTTCGCGCTGGAAGCGCGGCACATCCCCCACGCGCTGCCTGCGACTGAAGTTTCGCTGCATGATAGCCTCACTCGCTTGATACACTGCCCGGCAATCTTGCCGAGAATCTAGCATATTTGCGAGGATGACACAAGAACCGTGCAGCTATCGCGCCCTGATGACGCCCCAGGCCATGCGCAAGCGCGGAAAAATCGGCAGCCGCAGCGCCAGCCACCCCAGCAACAGCAGCGCGTTAGCGGCATGCAGCGCGGCGTTGGCTAATGCTAATGCCGGCATGCCCAGGCGCGGCGCGCCCGGCAGCGCCACCATCAGGTAAGCGATCATGCTCAGCAGGCCGGTGACGAGCGGCACGCGTGGCTGGCTTCGCGCGAACCATGCCGCCAGCGCCACCTGCTCAATCACCAGAAAGGGTAACTGGCCGGCATAGCAACGCAGCGCCAGGGCCGTGCGCGCCGTGTCCGCCGCGTGAAAGGCATGATGCTGAAAGAGCAGCGCCACAATGGGACCGCTCAGCCACAGGTACGCCACCGTAACGGGCAGCATCAGTGCCAGACCCAGTGCCAGCGCGTGACGCACCACCTGGGCGCTGCGCTCGCGGTCTTGCGCCACTTGCGCCAGATGCGGCAACGCGGCGAATGCCAGTGCGGCGGCAACCAGCCCCGCCGGGAATTGAATGAGCGTTGTCGCGCTCGCCAGCGCCGCCACGCTCGGCCCGCCCCGAATGCCCGTCGCAGGATCGACCACGCGAGATTGCAGCCATTGGTCCAGTTGTTGCAGCGCCAGACTGGCGAGCAGGCTCAGCATGATGGGCGCATACAGCCGCCCCACCTCGCGCACCGCCGGATGCCGCAGCGCCAGCCGGGGACGCAGAACGACGCCTGAACGCCGGATCGCTGCCGATAAAAAGAGCGCCTGCCCGCATATGCCGCCCACCACGCCGAGCGGCAACGCGCCGATGCCCAACCGGCGCGCCAGCCCCACCGCCGCCGCGATCACCCCCAGGTGATAGATGCCGGTCGCCAGCGCGGGCCACGCCGAGCGGCGCAGCGCGTAAAGCAGCGCGGATGCGACAGCGCACAGGCCCGCCCCCGGCAACATCAACACCAGAGCGCGCACCAGGGCCAGCGTCACGTGTTGATCGTGGGGCGAGAAGCCGGCGTTCAGCGCGGGAACGATCTGCGGGGCCGTCACCCACAAGAATGCGGCAGCCAGCGCCATTACCAGCACCGCCAGCGTTGCCAGCGCGCCGAAGACCTCCGGCAGATCGCGCCGATGTTTCGGCTCCGCGTAGCGCGCGAAGATGGGGATGAGCGCGCCGCTCACCGCCCCGCCGATGAGGAGATCGCTGAGCTGCTGCGGCGTTTTCATGGCGGCGAAAAACGCCCCCGTCTGGCTCGTCTGCCCAAAGACAGCGTTGATCACTTGCAAGCGCGCCAGCCCCAGCATGCTGCTGAGCAACGTGCCGCCCATGATGACCAGGGTGGTGCTGGTAAGGGAGGATGATTGCACGGCGCGCCCGCGAGGGGTTAAACCCCCTCGCTCGGAATGGCGAACCCCTCCGGGCTGTGTGGGGAACTGATCGGTGATGGCAACGTTATCGCAAAGATTTCGTGGCCTTCGTGGATTTTCGTGGCTTTCGTGTTTGAAAAAACGTTGCGGGCATTTCCTTGCCCTAAGCTCGCTGCGATCCTGCGGCAATGCGATTGATCAACTCCGTTGTAGAGTGGCCGGGGATGTAGGGTACCAATTCCACGCGCCCGCCATATGCCTGCACAATGGCGGCTTCGGGCAGCGGTTTGCTCGCACCCTCAAGCGCAGAAGTCGTGCCGCTCCCGCTCGTGATCGTGTTATTGATAGTATAGTCGCCGCCCTTCACATACACATCCGGGCGCAGGGCGCGCACCAGGTCTTCGGCAGTGTCTTCGGGGAAGATGGTCACATAATCGACGCAGGCCAGGCCGGCCAGCATCTCGGCGCGCTCGGCTTCCGGCACAATGGGCCGCTGGGGTCCCTTGATGCGGCGCGTGCTCGCGTCGGAGTTGACGCCCACCACCAGCAGATCGCCCATTGAGCGCGCGGTCATGAGATAGCGCAAGTGGCCGATGTGCATCAGATCGAAGATGCCGTTGGTGAGCACAACGACCGCGCCACCGGCGCGCCGCGCTGCGAGAATGCGGGCGAGCGCGTCGCGAGTCATGATTTTGTCGCCGAATGCCGGGGCTACCATGTGGTCTCCAGCCCGGCAATGGCGTGCATCAGTTCGTCCGGCGTGGTAGTGGCGCAGCCCAGGCGGCGCACCACCAGCCCGGCGGCAACATTGGCAATGGTAGCGGCATCAGGCATCGACGCACCGGTCGCCAACCCCAGCGCGAAGGTCGCCGTCACCGTGTCGCCCGCGCCGATGGTGTCGCGCACCTCCGAAGGATACACCGGAATGTCGAAGGAGAGACTGTTGGGTTGGAAGAGGCTCATGCCGTCGCCGCCGCGCGTGATCAACACTCCGCGCGCCTGGGTGTCGGCCAGCAATTGTCGCCCGGCCCGTTGCAGGCTGCTGTGGTCGCGGATGGCGATGCCCGATTCTTCCTCGGCCTCGCTCTGGTTCGGCGTCACGGCGGTCACGCGCTGATAGCGGTTCAGCCGACTGTGCGCGTCAGCCACGCTGACGCACTCATAGCGATTCGTCGTGCGCAGGGCGTGTTCGATGATCGGCAGCACCATGAAGCCGTTATCATAATCTGAAAAGATCACCGCGTCCATGTCCGGCACCAGTTCTTCGATGCCATTGAGCGCCCGCTGGATAGTATCCGCATCCGGCGGGGTAGTGTCGATGGTGTCTACCCGCGCGATATGCTGCATCGTCCCCTGGCTGTTGCCGGCCAGCACGCGCATCTTGGTGCTGGTGGGCCGCTGCGCTTCGCTCATGAGCAAATCCTGATGAATCCCCAGTTCGCTCAACCGCTGGCGCAGCCGCCGACCCGGTTCGTCGTCGCCGATCAGGCCCAGCACATGCACCTCGGCCCCCAGCGCGCGGGCATTCACAGCGGGATTCATCGCGCCGCCCGG
>JAJPKG010000457.1 GCA_021323815.1 Pseudomonadota bacterium | reverse complement strand
TGGATGAAACGCGCGGGATCGTCTATTTCACCGGCAACCGCGAAAATCCCACCGAGCAGCACCTCTATGCCGTCGCCCTCACTGGCGGCGCGATCCGGCGTGTCACGGAGCAGCCAGGGATGCACAGCGTTGTGCTGGACCACGCCTGCCGCCATTTCATCGACGTGCACAGCGCGCTCAACCAGCCGCCGAACGTGACGCTGCGCGCGCTGGATGACGGCGCGCTGGTGCGCGAGATCTTCACGCCGAACGATCCGCGCCTGAAAAAATTTCGCCTGACGCCGCCCAAAATCGTCACGCTCGCTAACCGGACGGGAACCGAACTCTATGGCGCAATCTATCAGCCTGACCCTGAACGATTCGGTCCGGGACCATACCCCACCATCGTCGAGGTCTATGGCGGGCCGGGACCGCAGACCGTGCAGAACAGTTGGACGCTGACCGCTGCGTTGCGGGCGCAATATCTGCGCGGGTTGGGCTATCTGGTTTTCCGGCTGGATAACCGGGGCAGCGCGCGGCGCGGGCTGGCCTTTGAGAGCGCGCTGGAACGGCGCATGGGCACCATCGAGGTGGACGATCAGGTGGACGGCGTGCGCTGGCTGGTGGAGCAAGGCTTGACCGATCCTGCGCGGGTGGGTGTCATCGGCTGGAGCTATGGCGGCTATATGACGCTGATGTGCCTGATGAAGGCCCCCGATGTCTTTCGCGTGGGCGTGGCGGGTGCGCCCGTCACCTCATGGGATGGCTATGACACCGCCTACACCGAGCGCTACATGGACACGCCGCAGGAAAATCCGCGCGGCTACGCCAGGGGCAGCGCGCTGAACGTCGCGGACCGGCTGCAAGGCAAGCTGCTGCTGATTCACGGGATGCTGGATGAAAACGTGCATTTTCGCCACACGGCGCGGCTGGTGAACGCGCTCATCGCGGCGCGCAAGCCCTACGACCTGCTGATCTTCCCCGACGAGCGCCATATGCCGCGCCGCCTGGCGGATCGCGTCTATCTGCACGAACGCACGATCTGCTTCTTCCAGCAGCATATGTGATTTATCGCGTTCCCGCCAGTTCCGGGACCACGAATTTGCCATCCTTCATGAAGAGGATGTCATCGACATACACCTCGCCGCCCTGGCGCAGATCGCGGATGAAGTCCCAGTGGATGGCGGACTGGTTGACGCCGCCGGTTTCGGGATAGCTTTGGCCGAGCGCCATGTGGATGGTGCCACCGATCTTTTCATCATAGAGCGTGTTGATGATGCCGCGTGTGATGCCGAAATTGTTGCCGAAGGCGAATTCGCCCAGCCGGCGCGCGCCCTCGTCCAGATCCAGCATGGTCAGAAAATAGGCTTCGCCCTCGCCCGCGCTGGCTTCGACCACGCGACCGCGCTCGAAGCGCAGCCGCACATCGCGCACGATGCGCCCATCGCGCGAGCTGGGGATGTCGAAGCGGATGTGGCCTTCCACCGAATCTTCCACCGGACCGGTGAAAAATTCGCCGCTGGGAAAGTTGCGCTTGCCGTCACTGTTGATGAAGGTGCGCCCCGCGATGCTCAGCCGCAGATCCACATCCTCAGCCATCACGTGAATCTCATGCTTGTCACGCAGCCAATCGACGTACCGCTGCTGTTGTGCGCCTAACGCTTGCCAGCTCGCGGCGGGATCTTCATCATTCAGGAAGCACGCCGCGAAGACGAATTCCTCAAAGTCCGCCAGCGACATGCCCGCCAGTTGCGCATAGCCGGCGGTGGGATAGAGCGTGCCGCACCAGCGCGCCTGTTTGGCTTTCTCGGATCGCTTCTTCTGGCCCATCTGTGGCGGCGTGTTCGCCAATGCCTGCCGCTTGGGATCGATCTCCGCCAGCGCCAGGGGATTCGGCGAGGCGGCGATGTTGAGGCGCTTATCGACCTCGCTGCCCAGCACCCTGCCGACGGGCGAGCGCCATGTGATCTGCTCGTCGTTGCCTTCTTCCAGCAAAATGTTCGTCAGGCTCGGCAGCGTGATATGCGGCACGGGATGCCCACCCTTGCGCAGCACCTCGCGATAGACTTCGCGGATCAATGGTTCGGCCAGCGGCGTCGAGTTGATGGAGACAACATCGCCAGGTCGCACGTCAAGGCAAAAGCCGCACAGCGTCTCGGCCCAGCGCCGCACGCGGATATCAACCATACCCATTGGGGGAAACGTTCCTGCTTTCCGGTGAGATGATGCTCTCAGTGTAGCATACCTCCGTAGCAGCGCGGGAGGCCGACACAGGCTATAAAAGGCAAACTGTCTATTTGTGGACATGTTTTTGTCTGCCATGCCATAGTATCATGAAATATGCCTGAGATACGATAAAGAGAGAGAAACGCAGCATCTCAACCGTATGCTGTCGAGCAGGCGTGACCTCCATCCTACCGGCTCGACAGCGGGGACTATACTGAGAAGCAGATGGGGGAAACGGGCGTTGTTGCGGATGGAAAGGGAGAAACCATGATTATCGTTGGATTGGCCCTGCTGGGCGCGTTGATCGTCACCGCCATTCTGGTGGGCGCGCGGCTGCTGCTCAATCGCGGGCCGGTGAACGTGCAGCGCGCCATCCTGCCCTGGGCGGGGCTTATCTTTGGGCTGAATTTCATCTTTGATCTGATCATCTTGTATTTCGCCATGCCCGCGCTGACCGGGCCATATGGCGGCTGGCAGTGGCTGTTGTGGCCCTTGCTGCTCAGCGGCATCCTCTGCGCGGTGCTGGGTGGCGCGGCGGCGGGGCGCAACCTGATGGAACGCTTTGCACAACAGGCCCCGATCCGCTTTCGCCGCAACGTTTCTGCCACGCCGCCGGGGGTTGCGCGGCTGATGGCCGACGGCGCGGGGGGTGCCGGGATCATCGCCGTCGCGCTGGCGCTCTTCGTGGCGCTGATCGCCAACAGCGTCATCGCCATCTCCACGACGTGGTTCGACCCCAATGCCAAAGCGCTGGCCGACATTCCTCACGTGCAGGTGGCGAAAACGTCCTTGCCGGCGACGAACGTGCAGCATATCGTGCTGGTGACGCGAGACATCGCGGCCTATCGCGGGCAGCAAGTGCTGGCGCAGAGCGGGCAAAACCTGGGATCGGTCTATCATATCGAGAGCGACCAATATACTTTGCAATCTGTCGATCAACATCTCTATTGGATTGCTCCATTGGTGTATAACAACGTTTTCGCTAACCTGGGCAACTATGACACCCCCGGCTTCGTTGTGGTGGACGCCGAGAATCCTGACGCGCCGCCGCAATTGAAAACGGGCTATCATCTGCACTACGTGCCGAACGCGATCCTGAACCAAGATCTGGTGCGCCACGTCTATCTCAGTGGCTACACCTATGGCGATCTGGAAGATCCCACCCTGGAAGTGGATGATAACTGGCAGCCCTATTACACCATCTCGCTGATGCAGCCGTCGCGCGGTTTCACCGGCGAGAAATTGTATCAGGTATTGCTGGTCGATCCGCAATCGGGCAAGATCCAGGCATACGCGCCGGATAACGTGCCGGGGTGGGTGGATCGCGTCATCCCCAGCAGCGTTGTCTCAGATTATCTGGGCTGGTGGGGGAAATATCACGCCGCGCCCTGGTTCAATCCGTCGGGCGCGGGGCAGCAGCAGCCGGCAAGCGATCCGGAACTGGTGTATAACGACGTGAACCAGCCGGTGTGGTTGGTGCCGATGACCTCCAGTTCCGCACAGGATAATTCGAGCACCGGCATCATCTTATTCGACACCAAGAAAAACGCCGCAACGTTCTATCCCCTTTCCGGCCTGGGCGTGGGCGACAACGTGAAGACGGCATTCGCTTCGACGCAGGCCAACATTCGCGGCTATGATGTCAGCACACCGCAGCTTTACTCGATTTATGGTCGGCCCACGTGGGTTGCCATCTATACGCAAGCCAACGCCAGCGGGGCCACGTTCCAGGCGGTGGGCTTGCTGGCCGCCGACGACCTGAACGGCGCGAACGTGCAATATGCCCCGTCGCGTGACCAGGCGCTCGCGCTCTATAGCCAGTGGATCGCGGGGCATCCGGCGGGCGGCGGCAACAACACCGGCGGGCCGAGTGCCACCGGCACCCCCGGCGTGACGATGTCGGGCAAGGTGCTGCGCATCGCGCCGACCACCATCAGCGGCAACACCGTCTATTACCTCTGGGTGGAAGGCCAGTCGCACATCTTCACCGCCACCCTTTCCATCTCGAACGTCTTGCCGCTGGTGCAGCCGGGCGATCAGGTGGCGGGGACGTATCTGGAAACGGGTCAGCAGGTGGTGGCGCTGACCAGCTTCACCGATAGCACCATCACGCTGCCGACACCGACCCCCGCGCCCACCCCCTGAAGGCGGTCCGGCGGTTCAAAGCATGCCCTGAGAGCTAAACCACTGTAGGGTCGATGGCATACTTCGCCTGTCGCCTGTACGGCCTGGAATGCAGACACAACGCCCCATGTTCTCGTGGGGCGTTGTGTCCTGCCCTATTGGCTAGTTGCCGCATGCGAACGCGATCTGCTATGGTGATGGCGTGAAATGGAGCAGGCATAAGAGTAAGGGGGAACGTATGCAGCAAGAAAACTCAGCCGTCACTATCGTTGAACCCAAAGAGACGGCGCGCGTCGAGGCGTTCAGTGACGGCATCTTCGCCATTGCCATCACGCTGCTGATTTTGCAGATCCAGCCACCCAATGTGACGCATGGTCATCCCTTGCTGGTTGGTCTGGGCGAGCAATGGCCATCTTATCTGGCCTATGCTATCAGCTTCATGACGATCTTGATCATCTGGATCAACCATCATAATTTCTTTCGCCTGGTCGGTCGCGTCGATCACCGCTTCTTGATCCTCAATGGCGTGCTGCTGCTGGCCGTAACGTTCATCAATTATCCCACGCTAGTGTTGGCACAATCATTGAAAGAGCTGGGATCTTCCCTTACATCTCTCATATATCGCATGGGGAGCGATCAGGATACGGCGATTATCTTTTATAGCGCCACGTTTGTCTTCGTCTCGCTGTGGTTCAATCTGCTGTGGCGTTACACCACCTCTCGCCCGCGTTTGCTCAGTCAGCGCGCTCAGCCTGAAGTCATCGCTGCCATTGACCGCCAATATCGCTGGTCGCCGCTTTATTATGTTCCCCCCATGCTGTTGGGATTCTTCAGTGTGGCGGCGAGTTTGGCTGTGAATGCGCTGCTGGCGGTTTCCTTTGCCCTGGTGAAGCCCGTTGAATCATGACAACATGCTTTTCCATTGGAAAGATGCCGCGCTTGCTTCGCTGGAACAGCCTGTCGCTCTTGACAGGCTTGGTAGGATGATTGCTGTGAGGAGTGCTGTTATTCAGCACGCACAGAGTCGTTCAGGAAGAGATCCGGAGGCAAGGGATGGTGGCGTTTTTCCGCAGGCGGCGTCGGATTTCCCCGCGCCAGATTCGCCAGGAACAAGAGTATATTTTCGGGCAAGGACAACTGGAAGCGAACCGGCTGGATCTGCAACATTTCATGTTCCGCTGGGAATTCGAGGGAGATTACACCGCCCCCGTGCGCAATCCGCTCGCCATTCTCGATGTCGCCTGCGGAACGGGCCGCTGGGCACGCGAGATGGCGCGGCGCTTTCCCAACGCAACGGTGTTTGGGTTCGACATCAATCAAGAGCAGATCAATGTGGCTAACCTTGAGGCGACGAAACGGGGCGAAACCCTGCCCGACAACTGTACCTTCCTGACGGGGAATGCGCTTCAGCCCTTCGATTTCCCGGATGGCAGCTTTCAACTGGTGATGGCGCGCGCCAATTCCGCATATATGCCCATCGAGCGCTGGCCGGGGATGCTGGCAGAGATGGCGCGCGTGACCGCGCCGAACGGGTGGATCGAGGTGCGCGATTTCGGCGTGGTGCGCAGCGAAAGCCTGGCACTCACAACTCTGACAGGCATCTTTGTCAATCTAGCGGCAAGGTTGGGCATTCACCCCGGTGTCGGTCCGTACATCGACAAATATTTCGCCGCTTTGCCGCTGCGCGAGCGTCACATCAAGACGCTGACCGTGCGCGCTGCGCCGCAGCGGGCAACACGCGGCGGGCGCTTGATGCTGGCTGATTACCTGGCGCTGATGGAGCGCGTCATGCCCCTGGTGGCGCGCAACGGCTTGGCCACCGAGGCGCAATGGCGGCAACTGTGGCAGCAGGCGCGCATGGAAACCAACCACTGCACCACCGAAGTGGAACTGACGGCAGCCTATGGCCGGCGCTGAGGTTGTCAAAACAGCGTCAACTGCTGCGGCGGTTCTTCTTCGTCGCTCTGCTTCTTTTCCGGCGGGGGAGCCTGGTTTTTGCGCGCGGCTTCCAGCGCCAGGGGGATTTGCTGGAAATCTTGTATGAGCGCAGTACGCTTGCTGGGATCGCGCAGGCCGGCGGCGGGATGGAACATCGGCAAGACCAGTTGCCCACCCACATTGCGCAGCTTCCCATGAATCTTGCTGATGCTTTCGCCGGGGAAGAAGCGCGCCATCGAAAAGCGGCCCAGCGTCACGATCAACCTGGGCCGCAGCAGGGCGATCTGCCGGTCCAGATAGCCGGCGCACGCCGCGATCTCTGCCGGCAAGGGATCGCGATTTTCGGGCGGGCGACACTTGACTACGTTAGTGATGAAGCACTCCGACCGTTTCAAGCCCGCCTGGGCGAGCAATTCATCCAGAAATTGCCCGGCAGCGCCGACGAACGGACGCCCGGTGCGATCTTCATTCAACCCCGGACCCTCGCCGATGAACAGGATCTCGGCATTGGCCGGCCCCTCGCCCGGCACCGCTTTGGTGCGCGTCTTGCACAGGTCGCAGCGCACGCAGCCACGCACTTCAGTGGCGACGGCTTCTAACGAATCGTGTTGCGGTTCCGGGGTGGTCATGGCGAAGCCTCCTTGAATGACAGCATGATGATGGGTATACAATATCACAAGCTGGTGTTCGTTGCATCAGTGACTGAAAGGGGCGAGAGACTTCCATGACAACCATCGACGATATCAAGCAGGTGTGTGTGATCGGCGCGGGGACGATGGGATCGCAGATCGCGCTGCAATGCGCGCTAAGCGGCTATGCGGTGAACTTGAACGACGCGGCGGCGGACGCGCTGGAACGCGGCATGGCGAGCAATCGCGCGTTGGTGGGGCAGCGTGTCAGCAAGGGGCGCATCACCCCTGCGCAGGGCGACGCCGCGCTGGCGCGGTTGCAGGCCGTTCCCGATCTGGCAGATGCCGCCGGCACGGCGGATTTCGTCATCGAAGCGGCGTTTGAGCGGCTGGATGTGAAGCGCGAGATTTTCGCCACGCTGAATGACATCTGCGCGCCGCAAGCGATCCTCACCTCGAACTCGTCCACCATCGTCATCAGCAAGATTGTGGACGGCACATTGAGCGATCCGTCCCGCGCGGCCAATTTCCACTTCTTTCATCCCGCAACGGTGATGAAGCTGGTGGAAGTGAGCAAGGGTCCGGCCACCAGCGAGGAAACCGCGCAGGTGTGCATGGAGTTTGCCCGGCGCATCGGCAAAGAACCGGTGTTGCTTGAGAAAGAGATCTACGGCTTCATCGTCAACTACATCCTGGGCAGCCTGTCGCGTGCCGCATTCGAGTTGCTGGAAGGCGGCTATGCGACGGCGGAAGATATCGATAAGGCACTGAAACTGGGCCTGGGGCATCCGATGGGGCCGTTTGAACTGGCCGATTTCAGCGGCGTGGACATCATGTATCACGCTATGCAGACGCGCTATGCCGAAACAGGCGACCCTGCCGACAAACCACCCGCCATCCTGGAACAGATGGTGCGCGAAGGGCGCTTAGGGCGCAAGACCGGCAAGGGATTTTATGATTATGGTCACGAAACATAGCGACTGCGCACTTCACAGCATGGCCTCATTCCCAGGACGCAAACCTGGAAATGAAGCCGCTGTTTTCAGTCGGGACGCTGTTGCTCCCACAACAAGCCATGTGCGCGCTCATCGAGCGTAAGCAAGCCCGTGGCATATGCAAGCATGCGCGATGAGGTGAGGCTATTCCTGGCAGAGGTGTATAGGAGTCGAACCCACCGGATGCCGCGCCGGGCGGCATCCCAACCGTTTTGAAGTCCGCTCAGCGCTGTCGATGAAGATTTTTGGGAATCGACAAACGTAGGTGTAGCCTACCTTTTTGTCGATTCTTCATCGGCAGTTGTCGAGGCAAAACGATGCGCATTGCATTATCTTTTGCATTATTTTTCCTCCCTCAATCGTCCTCAATGATGTTTTCGTCCAGCGTCAAGATCTCGGCCAGGGCGTCATCGGCAGCATCACAGACTGCCTGTGACTCTGGATCTTTACGCAACTGTTCGAGCCGCTTGACCGTTGCTTCCGGTATCTGACGGCGAATCGCGCCTAGCGCCCTTGCTGCATTCCAACGTACTTCCCAATAGGGCCAGTCGAGCAGATCAGTGAGCAGGGCGATGAAAGCGGGGAAAGGCTTGCCAGCGCCGCCCAGGATCTCGGCGATGCGATCTTTAATGAGGGAACCAAGAATGATTCCTGGTTGACCTTTCATCAAGATTTGTTCTGCCTCAAGTTCAACGATTTCTAGTTGCTCCGGTGCCAGGTGGCCCAAGGCCTGGGCGGCGGCCCAGCGGACATCGCTCTCACTATCGCCCAGGGCATGCACCAGCGGCTCGACCGGGGCACGCTCGCCTAGGTGGCCCAAGGCCTCTGCGGCGGCTCGTCGTACACCTGAGTTACTATCGCCCAGGG